>NZ_DATAGQ010000101.1:0-4425 GCF_036263595.1 Geminicoccus sp.
CTCGGGAAACTCAGGTCGCTCGGGAAACTCAGGCCGCTCCGGGAACTCAGGTCGCTCCGGGAACTCAGGTCGCTCCGGGAACTCAGGTCGCTCCGGGAACTCAGGCCGCTCGGGAAACTCAGGCCGCTCGGGAAACTCAGGTCGCTCCGGGAACTCAGGTCGCTCGGGAAACTCAGGCCGCTCGGGAAACTCAGGTCGCTCAGGGAGTTCAGGAAGCTCGGGCAATTCGGGAAGTTCGGGCCGTTCGGGAAGATCAAGATGGAGAGATCGACTTGGACCGACAGAATGCACAGCGCCCTGACTCGAGCGGATATTGTTCACAAAAAACATGCTAGAGTCCCCTTAGTGACTGGTCCACGCATGTCTACGGTAACTAAACGCTACCCCGTTACCTTCTCATACCTCGGCAACAATATCTAGCACCAAGAGCACTTGAAGGCACGACCAAGGAAAATCGATAAGGCTCAACCAAGGACGCTCCGCGATGAATAGTTCTAATGCTCATACTGCATCACCAAGCTGTCCAACCAGCACTTGAGGAGCACTTGTGAACATAGGTCGCCTATCGAAAAACAATAACTCACAACTCATCTAATAGCCAAAGCAATTTCAAGTAATCGCCTCTTAATGATAATATTGTATTTTCTTGAAAAATAAGCAGTGACTATTATTATCATCGATAACTTTTAAAATCCACTAATAAATGAAGAACTTTCGAACATATGATTATTGACGAAGTTGCTACAATCTCTAAGATGAGACGCCGTGCTACTATGAAGAGGTGATGGCAGTCTGATATCGCATCCAAGGTAAAGTGGCAGCCGTCCCAGGAGAGTGCTAATCTGCGGATGCAGGTGTAATAGCCGGGAACGCTGTCCAATCTTGCATCAACCGCCTGCGCTTGGTAATCAAGTCACCTCGTGCATACGCTGCCTCCGCCTTGTGAGGTGATCCGGCCGAAGTGGTCCATGCCGAACGTCAGCTTTTGGCGGATTTTCCCCCAGAGGAGGATTAGCCATGAAGCGGAAGCGATTTTCGGTCGAGCAGATCGTGGCGGTGTTGAAGCAGGCGGAGCTGGGCCTGCCGGTGGCTGACCTGATCCGGCAGCTCGGCATCTCGGAGCAGACCTTCTAGCGGTGGAAGAAGCAGTACGCCGGCCTGGAGTCGGACCAGGTTCGCGAGCTCAAGCAGGTGGTGGACGAGAACGCCCGGCTGAAGAAGCTGGTGGCCGAGCTCAGCCTGGACAAAGCAGTGCTGCAGGACGTGCTGTCAAAAAAGTTCCCCGGCCAGCGCTCATGAAGGACGTTGTGGCCTACGTGGTTGGACACCACGGCTACAGCGAGCGGCGGGCCTGCTTACTGACGCGGCAGCATCGGTCCACCCAGCGCAAGCCGAGCATCCGGGACCCGCGGCTGGAGATCCGGCAGCGCATGCACGAGATCGCGGCGACGCGGATCCGCTTTGGCTATCGACGCGTGCACATCATGCTCAGGCGTGACGGCTGGACGGTGGGCAAGAACCTGGTCTGGCGGCTCTACCGCGAGGAAGGGCTGGCGCTGCGGGCCAAGCGGCCGCGGCGCCGCAAGATGGTCGTGCACCGCGAAGCGCGTTGCCAGCCAAACCGACCGAACGAAGCGTGGAGCCTCGACTTCGTCCACGACCAGCTCAGCAACGGGCAGAAGTTCAGAGCGCTGACGGTGGTCGACGTGTTCAGCCGGGAGAGTCTGGCCATCGAGGTAGACCAGCAGCTGCGGGGCGAGCATGTCGTGGAGGTGCTGAACCGCCTCGTTCGACAGCGGGAAGCCCCAACCTACCTGTTTGCTGACAATGGCGCTGAGTTCACCGGCCATCTGGTCGACCTCTGGGCCTACCACCATGGCACAAGGATCGACTTCTCCCGGCCGGGCAGGCCGACCGACAACGCGTTCATCGAGACCTTCAACGGCAGCCTGCGGGACGAGTGCCTGCGGCCTTAGGCAGCAGATGCACCAAGTGCCAGGTAAACCTCTGGCATCGTTGGGCTTTGTTTTCCTCCCGCTGCTCTTGCCAGCGGGATGGTGCCGGGAGCGAACATTCAGGGAGAGATGCGGGAGGTCGAGAAGTGGCACAGCGTTTCCTTCTCTCGGCCGCAGCACGCACGCTGTCGCTAAGGAGCATCTATGCTGACGGCGAGCAGGCCGCGTATCGCCGGTTCTGCGGGTTACGCTGGCCGGAGAGTGGCGGCGCGCCGGTCTGCCCGGCATGCGGCTGCCTCGATGTCTATGACCTCACGTCGCGGCGTCGGTTCAAGTGCGGCGCTTGCCATCGGCAGTTCAGCGTCACCTCCGGGACGATCTTTGCCTCGCGCAAGCTGTCCTTCGTCGATCTCCTGGCCGCGATCTGTCTGGTGGTCAACGCGTCCAAGGGTATGTCGGCCGTCCAGCTCTCCCACGACCTCGACGTGCAGCACAAGACCGCGTTTGTGCTGATGCACAAGCTCCGCGAGGCGATGGCGACGGAAACGCGTGAGGCCAGGCTCCATGGCCAAGTCGAGGTGGATGGCGCTGCCTTCGGCGGCCATGTGCGTCCCGCCAACGCCAGGGAGGACCGCATCGATCGCCGTCTTCTCAAGCACCGCAGTGGCAAGCGGCGGGTTGTCGTCGTCCTGCGGCAGCGTGGCGGCCGGACCCTGACGCGGGCATTTTTACGGGAAGCCGACGGTATCGCCTTCGCCAGGGAACGGATCGCATCCGGTTCTGTCGTGTCGGCCGATGAGACCGCCCACTGGGACCTGCTCACGCCCAGCTTCGACGTCCAACGTATCAATCATTCCGACGCCTACAGCCGCGACGGCGTCCATACCAACCTGGCTGAAAGCTTCTTCTCGCGGTTGCGACGCATGGTCGGCGGCCAGCACCACCGGGTGAGCAGCCAGCATCTTGGTGCGTATGCGGTCCACGCAGCCTGGCTCGAGGATCACCGCCATGCGAGCAATGGCGCGCTCGCCGACCGGCTCATTGCCAGAGCGATGGCAGCCCCGGTCAGCCGGAACTGGAAGGGCTACTGGCAACGTACAGCGTGATGGCGTTGCCGGGCGCCCAGACGCACATGCCCTTGCGCTTCTCGACCATCCGGACCAACCGGCGCCGCATTGCGTGACGGAGCGCTTGCACGACCTTGAAGACGACGGAGTTCCTCAGCGTCGTGTCCGAGACATCGAGCTTGCGCTCGCACATCACCCGCTCCGCCAGGTCGCGCGTTGTCAGCCCCGCCCCAGTGCGGAGATGGCGGACGCAAATGTCTGAGATCTCGCCCTTCCGGAAGAAGCCATGGCTGACCAGGTAGCGTACGCGCTGGTGATCGGGGTCGGTGAACAACCGGATCGCGGCGTTGATATGGGCCAGATCATGCTGTGCCTGCGCAATCTGCGCCTGATAGGCCACGATCCGACCGTGGATCTCGGCGCGCTTCTCCTTCAATGATTGGATGACCAGCGGCTCGGACATCCGCCATTGATCCGTCAGGACCGCCCTGCCGAACACCCACCAACTTGGTGCATCTGCTGCCTAAGGCCGAGTGCCTGAACCTGCACTGGTTCGCGACGATGGCCGAAGCAAAGGCCGTCATCGAGGCCTGGCGGCAAGACTACAACGAGAGCCGTCCTCACATGGCTCTTGGTCATCGGACGCCACAGGAATACCTATTGGGAACAGACCTTTCGGGGTCTGCCACGGGTCCATTGACCGGCAAAGGCTAACGCTGAGCCTGGACCACCTAAGCCAAGCGCCTCAATCCGATCATGCACTAACACTCAACCCGGACCACCCCATGGGGGCAGGCCACTCACGAACGTCTCGGACATAGACACATGCCTAGGTGTTTAGTCCCGGATTGTGATGGTGTGGGTTGGTTTTGAACCGCTGTGGCTCGATCGTCCACTGCTGACAGATGAACTCGTAGGAGACTGGCGCGAAAGCCCTGTCTTTTGGCTTGTCGGGTGGATAGGTGGACAGGTGAGCGCTGCCGGCAAGAAGGTGTTACCCAACGCGCCGCTGGTTGGCACCGGGTCGACCAATGCTGTGCACTCGATGACGATCAGGCGGTGATCTGATCCGCTCTACGCAGGTTCATGGCTGTGCAGAGCAGCCAGAGCTGACAGCGGTTGCGCTCCAGGCTGCGGTAGCGCACGCGACGATAGAGGTAGCGCCGCTTCATGGTGCCGAAGAGTTTCTCGATCTGGCCGCGCAGCGGCGTGATCGCGACGTTCATCCATTTGTGCCAGGACGGCGAACGCTTGGCCTGATGCCGCCGGTGCATGATCCGGTCGGTGATGCCGATTGCGGCCAAGGCCTCCCGTCTTTCCATCGACTCGTAGGCCTTGTCGGCCAGCACGGCCTGCTCATCGCCGCAGATCAAGGCATCGGCTGCGATGCTCTCGCCGATGTC
>NZ_DATAGQ010000102.1:0-6559 GCF_036263595.1 Geminicoccus sp.
TGCTGCCAAAGGCCGCCGGCAACAGGGCTTCCACCAGGCTCACCTGACCCACCGCCTTGCGTACTATCGGCCGCCTCCCATCCTGATGGGCAGGATCGAATCACAGCAGCACGGCCAAGGCCAGGGTTTCGCGGCAGTCTCCTTTGGGACCAAACATCTAGCGCCAGGACTATTGAATGGTCGTCATTCGGACCCATGCGTGCGTCGGCGGTAGTCTTTCGCTGGCGCCACTTTTGAATAGTGGTGGGGCTGACGTTGTAACTGCCGAGCCAGCGCTCTTGTGCTCTCTTTATGTAGCTGGATCGCGCGACGGAGTGCCTCGTTCATGCGGGCCCTGCCGTGAAGAACCTAGTCTGTGGGATATCCCTCGCTGCATGATGATCAATTGTACAACCATACTTTGAGATAACCATCTAGTGGCATAGCCATTGCCTCAAAGCGCCCTCTGCTCGGGATGGGAGACGACCGGCTTAGGTGGGATCGACGTTGCCCATCGCGATCATCCGTAGGGCGGTGAGGCTTGGGATGAAAAAGTACTCGCCGCCGCGAGTAGTGACGAACTGCGGCATCTCGGTGCATATGAAGGGCGCATTGTCGCCAGCCGGATCGGCCGTGATGACGTGCTTGCGCCCGCCCATGGCGCGACTTCCGATCAGGGGATCGGTATCGTTGCCGAGATTGAAGTCGAGCCCGTATTGGATCCACTGCTGCTGGATGAACTCGAACTGGCGGAACAGACTGGCACAGAGTCCCATGAATATGACGCCGTGCTCCTCCGCGTCGTCATGATCCTTGGTCTTGAACGACCCGTACGGCAGGCCGCGACGGAGGATGCGGCGGCGGTTGTTGAGGGTCGAGCTCCAAGTCTTGCTGCCGGGCGACGCCTCCGGATCGAGCATGTCGCGCGTGTTGACCCGGCGCAGATGCGCCCCAAACGGACAGGCGATACCCTGCGGATCCTGGCTGTACTTGAAGTCGACCAGGACCCGCATGTAGTCGGCCTTCTCCTTGTCTGTGAGATCCTTGCCTTCCGTTTTGCCGTCCCACCAAGCGACGACCCCAGCGTTCTGCTCCCGGAACGCCTCCCAGGCCTGGAAGGTCGGCGCCGCTATGAGCGGCACGCCGTCCGACCAGCGGCCGACCAGCTTGGCTCGGATCGTCTCACGGGCCTCGCACTTCCCCACCTTCATGAGCTGCGCATACTCGGCAGCCGCCTGTTCGATGTAGCTATGGAAGCTCGCTACGTTCTGGTGAAGCTTGCGGTAGGCCATGAAGGTACCATTGCGCATGAACTCCCAGGGTGGTGCGGTCTGCGGCAATTCCTGCGATTCATCGACATGGCCCAGCACGAACTCGCCGGTCGCGATCGGCTCCCAGCTCTGGTCGGGCATGATCTTACCGCTGCCAATCTTGCGGACCCGCTCCACGCTCGGGTCGGTCTGGCCGACGAAGACGGTGTCGCCGATGGCGTCCGTGTAGCCGAAATGCTCCTTGGGCACGTGGACGCCGTTGATCACCAGCGCAGAGGCGGCCTGGAAATCGGCATCAGGTCCGCGATGGCCACTCAGCAGATGCACCGCATCACCTGAATCGGCGACGAGCTGACGGAGCCAGCTGGTCTCGTGCTCGATTGCATCACCGGAAGTGAGATGCGGGTGCATCGCCAGCCAGACATGGACCATCTTACGCGATTCAAGATCTTGCGGATCCTTCCAGATCGGGTCCCACTTGTCCGGCGCGCTCTCGCCGACGTCGCCCAGAATGTGGCAGCGTGCCCGCATGCCGTCGATGAACTCGGCCGGCAGGAGCTGGAGCGTGCGCGTCGGCAGGCCTAGCGCGCGCAACCCATGGAAGGTGAAGCCGATATTGTAAGCCACTTGCGGCATGGGGATAGACTTGCCGGACGGGTAGTTACCCTTGCCGCCGATCCATGGCTCAGCCGTCGTCACCTTGTCCCGGAGCCGGTTGACGAACCGTCGCCCATCAGCGGGCTTCCGGGTGTCGATGTTGAGGAAGAAGTGGCGCGCGGTGGCGAAGCCGTCGCGGCCGTACGAGCGCACGATGTGACCTTGGAGGTCGGCCAACTCCAGTCTGATCGGCAGCGGCATGGTCACAACCTCCCTTACTTGGTCCGGATCACACCAGGCACCTGCGTCGGCTCGGCCTCGGCCGGCCGGTGCGTGTCAATGAAGGCCTTGAAGGCGTGGTGAAGCTCCTGCGGGCCGGCGAGCTGGTTGGCTATTGCGAACTCAACGAAGCGCTGCTGGAGGTAGAGCGCCTTTAGCACCGACCTGAGATCGGTGTCGGGCTCGGGGGGGAAAGGCTGCGCGCCGAGCGCTACCACGGCCTTGTGCAGCGCGCCGACGGTGGCGACGAGTCCCACGACTGTAGTAATCCCCCATGGCCCAGACGTGAACAGCCAGCCAAGCAGCGTGAGGGCCGTGGCAAGCGTGGCGAGTGCCGCCCGGATCCAAGTTGAGCGATAGGCGGCCGTGACGGCCGCCGCGGCAAAGGCGACCATGGCAAGGCACCAGAGTGGGGATGCGAAGAGGCCGGCGCTCAGGGAGATGGTCGTGACCAGCAACGCAACCGCGAGGACCGTACCGGCCGGGCCGGCTTTGAACAGACGCCGCGCGACGTCCGCCACTTTGCGCCCCTTCGAGAGCTTCTCCTTGGCCAACGGCCTCCGCCAGCCGTAATCATTGAACGGCATGGTCGTTTCGATTCGGCAGCGGAGGATGTAGGCGACGAACATGCTGGCGTCGCTGTCGATCGCGAAGCCGTCGCAGTGCCTGAAGACCTTGCAAAGCTCGACAGGCATCACATTCCACAGATCGGTCAGATAGCGCTTGACCTCATCCTCGTCGCCGGTCCGGGCGTCGAAATCGACAGCGAACAAGAGGTAGGGGCGGCTCAGCCGGTCAGCTTTCTGGGCATCGAGTGCCTTGGCGCCGGTGAACGCCGCCCAGATGGCGTTCACTCGGATGCGGCCGTTATAGACGACGTTGTCGATGACAACGAAGCGCGCGAAATGAGTGCCTAAATGGCGTGCGAACGGGCTGTCGAGCGGGCTGTGCTCGTTGACCGGCATTTGCCGCGCAGTCGGCAGCAGGTCGAGCGTCTCGCGCAGAGCGTGGAGGTGCGTCCGCACCTTGCCCTCATCATCAAAGGCTTCGGTCCTGACCGGTGCGAGGACGGTCAGGAAGTAGTGACTACCATCGAAGTTTGGCATGTGCGCTCCCCGCTCAAGGCTTCCCGCCCCACTCCCGTTCGACGAAGTCCTTCCGGTTGCGCTCGGCATTCTCCGTGGCCGGGCTCGCCGCCGGGGCCGGGCCGCACGTGCCGAGATCGTTTTGCACCCGGACTAGGGCCTTCCTGTATTCAAGGGCGAACTGGCCCGCTGTCATGCCTGGGTGCTGCCGGGCGAGCTGACGCAGGACATCATAGACGCGCAAGGCTGACTTGATGTCACGCTGTGCTGAGCCGGGCGTGGCATTATAAAAGTAATTGTTCTGGATTTGGTTGTGGGAGATGTAGGATTTGAAAGAGGTGCTGGGTATGGAGGAAGGGTACTTGGTACTGGAGTACCAGAAGAGGTCGAGGCCGTTTGGAATGCCGTCGGAGAACGCATCGATGTACTGATCCCAGGTGCCGTTGAAGTTGCTGCAGAAGATCATGTAGTCGTTGTCGACCTCAGGCTTGCCCTCCCCGAAGTCCGGCCACTGGTCGCGCCTGACGATCACCCAGCGGGCGAAGTGTATTAGCGAGAGGCCGAGCAGGCCGGAAAGCGTGCCCGGCATCATTCGTGCCACCATGAAGACGAGATGATTGACCCATGTCCGCGCCGGGTTCATCGGCGTGATCACGGTCATCCCGTAGGCCTTGCCAGCCACATTCGCCATAGGTCCTTCCTCCCTCGCCGCACATGCGCTCGCTCCAACTTAAGTAGAAACTGAGCACATCGTCATTGTGATGCTTGCAGAAAGTAGGCTCAAAGTTGCAGCCGCATCGATATGCTAATCGAAATTTTTCCGGATAGACGCACCGCCGTCCACCACGGATGGTATAGTGGCACAGATCAGCAGGCCTCGCGTTCCGCCACCAGGCTTCGGTACGCCGACGGCTACAAGGGGCGGTGCCTCCATCCGCCGAGCATCACCGTGTAGACCTAGTTCAACGATCCGGCTGGTACCCTTTTGGCGGACCAAGTCAGGCGTCAGCGTATCTTCTTCGTACTGAGCACTGCTCCGGACATTACCAAACGATTGGGTACAATTGATCCAAACATAGTAGGTTTTCTATTCACTACTGCACAGGCATATGCCTAGTTATACTAATAAAGACTTTAGATGTAGGCCTGGAATATCCTTCACTAGTTAGTTTCTTGCCGAGCTTCCCCCGCTGCTGGGTCATATTTGTTGGCGAGCTTCAAGCCCAAGGTCGCAGTTTTCATAACGTCAACGGCGTCTATCCGAAGCTGATCAACTTGTGTATTGTTGACCGATCCACGCCAGCGTTGATCGAGTCAGCGTGTAGCACGGCGGCAAGAATGATGAAGATGTTTGGACAATTTTGTATTGAGACATCACAGCTACTGCAAATGGCAGCAGCTGTGATCCGAGCTATAATTTACAGAAATGACCTTCCTCTGGAACCTATGCAGCCAGCGCTTACCCCTCCAGTTGCGGCACTCATCTGGAGGGGCTTCTTTAAGCCATCGTTCGAATCTGACGTTAAACTCCTGTGAGCCGGCGTTCTGATATTGAAGGCAGTAGTACCGCTAGGTTCAACTTGGTTCCGCCGTCAGAGTGCCCTCAAGAAGGCGAGGGACGGCATGAAGAAGTACTCCCCGCCCTTCATCGTCACCGTGCGAGGAACGGCCGAAACGGTCGTCAGTGAATCGGCCTGCCCCCAGACGACGGCTCCCTGCATGTCGGGCCGCGGTCCATCGCCTGGGACTTGCCCAATGATGGGATCGACGCCGGGGGCAGGAAATTCATCGGGTACGGCTGGAAAGCCGGGATTGTTAGCCCACACTTTCTGCGTGAACTCGAACTGGTTCGCGATATCGCTGTTGAAGGCCATGAAGAGAAGCCCGACATCCTTCTCCGGCTTGTTCGCGATCATGCCATCATTGGGATTGTCCGTTCTTACGCCATACGTCTGGCCGCGTCGCGCCATCAGGTGTGACCGCTCACCTTCCATGTCCTCGAAGCCACCGGATCCTCTTGGATTGGTCTTGCGGATGTGTCCTGCGAAGGGACACTTGGCACCGTTCTTGTCGCTGAAATAGTTGAAATTGTTGGGGACCGGGCTTTCGACCCCATCCTCCGACTGCATCGTCACAGGCGTTCCGTCCTCGAAGCGCCCTACGGCCATGGCGCCCGCCCTCTCACCGTCCGAGAGCCCAAAACGAACAGCGAGCTTCTCCTCTTCCGCCTTGAAGAAGCGCACATTCTGTTCCAGCTTCCGATAGATGAAGTAGCTGCCAAAATGAACAGCTGGGTCTGGTGCCGCCGGATCGGGCACGATGATTTGCTTCAACGGAAATGCGGGATCCCAATTCGCTGTCCCGTCCGTTCGATCTTCTTCTGCATCGATGTCTTCACGAAGGAAGAGAGGCTGGCTTCGTCCGTCGACATAGCCGAAATGCTCGATGCCCTCTCTGTTGTCGTTATGAAGGCCCAGACCATCCTGCGTACCCACGACCGAGACACCGGGATTTGCATCGACCAGTTGAAGCACCTTACCATGTGCCTGGGCCTTCGTGTCGTTCAGCATGTCGGCCACCAAAACAACAGCGTGGATGCTGCCGCGAAAATAAGAGTCCCAACTATCGACATCAGGGTCGTTAAAGTCTGACTTTTGCATTCCGGCCTGAAAGATCTGATCATCCGGAATATCTGCTACGGATAGAACGTCATATCCTGAACGTGTGAGGCCCAGTCCAACGTAAGGAGTTCCCGGCACCGGTGGATCGGCCTTGAAGGCCTCGATCTCGTTCAGGTGCTGTTTTGCCGACTTCATCAGATCCGCCGACAATGATCGCACAAAACTACGCCCGGATGCCTCATCGCTGAACTTGAGGAAGATCAGCGTCAGAAACTCGCGCACATGCGGTTTTACAATATTGGGCTGAAGATGGTCCAGCATGATGCTGTCATCTCCGTTCGCGTTCTTCCAGGATATAGGAGCATCAATAGTAACCGGCATCTCGTTATCCTTCCATCAACCAAAGTGAGAGAAAATACAAGCTATCCTGCATTGTCAAGATAAGCATTTACTCGTTTCTCGTGCGATTGTCTGCAGAACGGCGGCCAGGGGTCTCGCGACAATGGACTGCACCCCATTTGAACCGGACAGGGTCGATAGCCGATAAGGCATAGGCATACGCCTATGGAGACTGGTGCGAAAGCCCGAAGCCTGCGGCGTGACGGCAGGAGGAGGCGGACTGGCGGGTGGCTATGACAGTGAGACCTGCTCGACCTTGCGGTCAGCGGGGGCAAGATCGACTGACTTGTACCCTTTGATACTGGTCAGGCGGTAATTTGATCTGCCC
>NZ_DATAGQ010000103.1:0-6311 GCF_036263595.1 Geminicoccus sp.
CTGCCAAAGGCCGCCGGCAGCAGCGCTTCCACCAGGCTCACCTGACCCACCGCCTTGCGCACCATCGGACGCCCCCATCCTGCTTCACCAGGATCGAATCACAGCAGCACGGCCAAGGCCAGGGTTTCGCGGCAGTCTCCCAGGGCCGAGTGCTTCTGCTGTGCAGATAAGAACGCTTCTTGAAAGACTATGCTTTCTGCGCAGCAAGTAACAATTGTGGCGACGCACTAATATAGGAGGTGCGGGTCTGTCTATGTCTGGGTTTTCAATCTGTTATTGATTTATTCTAATCTGCTGCATCTGTCATTGCTGTCTCTGCAGGACCTGCAGCCGGCCACGTGCCGGCGACCATCCACTGCAGGGCGGCCGACTTGATGCATGGCCGCATGGGCGGGGGGATCTGCGCATCGGAGACGATTGCGTCGATCTCGTCGAAGCCGCAGACCCTGACCCGCGCCGTGGCGCCGAGTTTGGCCGCATCGGCAACCACGATGGTGCGGCGGCATGCCCCGATCATGGCTTGCGCGATCCTGGCCTCGGCCAGGTCGAAATCCATGAGGCCGTCCTCGGCACTCACTGCGCCGATCGACAAGATCGCCAGGTCCGCGCGGAACTGCTCGATGAACGAGAGCGCCTCGGTGCCGACCGCCGCACCGATGTCAGCCCGGAACTCTCCGCCAGCCAGGAAGACGCGGTGGCCCTGCCTTCCCAGCAGAATGCGGGCGATCTCCAGCGAGTTGGTGACGACGGACAGCTCCTTGCGCTCGAGAAGGGCCTCCGCCACGAAGGTGGTGGTCGATCCACCGTCGATCATGACCGTCTGGCCGTCCTGGACCTGGGCCGCTGCCTGACGGCCGATCAGCCGCTTGGCCTCCGTCCGCTCCTTCAGGCGCAGCGAGAAGGGAGGCTCGGTCTGGCCAAGCGGCAGCGCCACCGCGCCATGCACCCGCAGCAGCCTGCCCTCCTCGACAAGAGCCCGGACATGGCGCCGGATCGTCTCGTCCGAGACGTCCAATTCGCTGGCGAGATCGGTGATGGTGCAGCGGCCGCGCTCGCGCAGCGTCGCCATGATCGCGGTCTGCCACTTGGTCGGATACATCCGCAGCCCCAGCCCTTTGCGTCGAAGGCTGCGGCGGCCCCATGGCTAAATCAACATTCTTGTGGATTTCATGTTGACCTCACCGTGGTTCCTTGCGGAGAGTTCTACATGGAGCACGCGACGAGGCAGCGCAGGCGCCGACTTCGTCCAAGAATGGTGGGGGAAGGAATGCTGAAAAAGCTTCTGCTGTCGGCGGCCATGGCGCTGCCGCTCGTCTTCTCCGGTGAGGTGGCGGGGGCGGTGGAATCGACCGACCCGATCAAGCTCACCCTGCACGACTGGACGGGGCAGCTGATCACGACGCGGATCATGGGATCGGTCCTGGAGAAGGCCGGCTACAATGTCGAGTACGTCCAGGCCGACTACCTGGCCCAGTTCCCGGGGCTGCGCAGCGGCGACCTGAGCGTTGCCATGGAGATCTGGGCGACCACCGGCCAGGAGGCCATGGACCAGGCGGTCGCGACCGGCGAGGTGGAAAACCTGGGCGAGACCGGGATGATCGCGATCGAGGAGTGGTGGTATCCTGCCTACATGAAGGAGGCTTGCCCGGGCCTGCCCGACTGGAACGCGCTGAAGGAGTGCGCCGAAGCCTTCTCCACGCCGGAAACGGCGCCGGACGGCCGCTATCTGGGCGGCCCCGTCACCTGGGGCGGGTTCGACGAGGAGCGGGTCGAGGCCCTGGAGCTGCCCTTCCAGGTGGTCCATGCCGGCACGGACGCGGCCCTGTTCGCCGAACTGGAGAGCGCCTACCAGCGCAAGGCCCCGGTCCTCTTATGGGTCTACGCACCGCACTGGGCGCCCATCAAGTACCAGGGGGAGTGGGTGGCTTTTCCGCCCTACGAGAAGGCCTGCTACGAGGATCCGGCCTGGGGCACGAACCCGGACATGGCCTATGACTGCGGCAAGCCGCGCGGGCCGATCTGGAAGGTCGCGTGGAGCGGCGTGAAGGACAAGTGGCCGGGCGCCTACCAGGCGATCAAGGCGTTCCAGATCGGCAATGACGAGATGGGCCAGATGATCGGTGCGGTCGACCTGGATGGCAAGCCGGTCGAGACGGTCGTGGCGGACTGGGTCGCCGCAAACGAGAGGCGCTGGAAGCCCTGGATCGGGCAGTGACGGTGAGCGGGGCGGCAGGCCAGCGATGAACGGTCGCCCCGTCAAGCTCGCGGCACGCGGGCTGTGGAAACTGTTCGGCGCCGGTGCGGCGGACCTGGAACGGCTGGGTCCCGCACCGGACGATGCGAAGCTGGCCAGCGCCGGGATCGTGGCGGGCGTGGCCGATGCCACGCTGGATATCCACGAGGGCGAGATCTTCGTCATCATGGGCCTGTCCGGCTCGGGCAAGTCCACGCTGGTGCGCTGCCTGTCCCGCCTGGTCGAGCCGACCAGGGGGAAAGTGCTCCTGGACGGGCGCGACCTGCTGCAGGCGTCGAAGGCCGAGCTGATCGAGCTGCGCCGGCACAAGATGGGGATGGTCTTCCAGAACTTCGCGCTGCTGCCGCATCTCTCGGTGCTGGGCAATGTCGCGTTCCCGCTGGACGTGCAGGGCGTGCCGCGCGGCGAGCGCGAGCGCCGGGCGCGCGAGATGATCGAGCTCGTGGGCCTGGGCGGCCGGGAGCGGGAACTGCCGCATCGCCTGTCGGGCGGACAGCAGCAGCGGGTCGGCATCGCCCGCTCATTGGCAGTGGGGCCGGAACTCTGGTTCCTGGACGAGCCGTTCTCCGCGCTGGACCCGCTGATCCGGCGCGAGATGCAGAACGAGTTCCTCCGGCTGCAGAACGTGCTGAAGAAGACCATCGTCTTCATCACCCACGACTTCGACGAAGCCATCCGGCTGGCCGACCGGATCGCGATCATGCGCGGTGGCCGGATCATCCAGACGGGCACGCCCGAAGAACTCGTGCTCCACCCGGCCGACAGCTATGTGGCCGAGTTCACCCGTGAGGCGCCGCGCGCGAAGATCCTGTCCGCGCGCGGGATCATGCGGCCGCTCCAGGATCGGGTCGCCGTGGCCGGCGCGGTCGACGCCCGGGCGAAGGTGCACGCGATCGCCGCCAAGGTGGAGGCCAGCGAGCGTCCGTTCCTGGTCGAGGAGGAGGGGCGGCCGGTCGGCCTGGTCGACCGCGCCGCGATCATGGAGGTGCTCCTGGGCAGGGAGACGGCGGCATGAGCCTTGCCCTGCCGATGGCGGCGGTCTCGGAGGGCGTGGTCCGCAACCGGGCCCGCTGGCTCTGGATGGTCGTGCTCCTCGTCACCGCGATCCTGGCGGTCCTGCCGGTCAAGTACCCGGCATGGCTGCTGGAAGTGCCGCGCCCGTGGCGGCTTGGCTGGGACAAGCAGATCTCCGCCTTCATGAACTGGCTGGCCGAGGATGCGAGCTTCGGCCTTTTCACCTTCCGGCAGCTGACGCGCGGCATCTCCTGGCTGCTGGACTGGCCGCTGCACTGGGCGACCATGCTGCTGGCGACGGGGCTCATGGACGGGCAGGGCTCGACGGCGGTCCAGGTCCTGCCGCCGCTGCCATGGCTGGCGGTCGTGCTGGGTGCTGCCATGCTGGGCTGGCACTGGGGCGGCCCAAGGCTGGCGCTGCTGGGCGGCGCGTCATTCCTCTATCTGGCCGTGTTCGGACAGTGGGCCAGCGCGATGGTGACGCTGGCCTCGATCGCGATCGCCGTGCCGATCGGCATCGCGCTGGGCCTGCTGCTGGGGATCGCCGGCCATCGCAGCCAGGCCATCCGCAGCATCCTCCTGCCGATCCTCGACCTCATGCAGACGGTGCCGATCTTCGCCTATCTCGTGCCGATCCTGTTCCTGTTCGGCTTCGGCCCCGTCGCGGCGACGCTCGCCACGATTACCTACGCCATGCCGCCCATGGTGCGCGTGACCATGCAGGGGCTGGGTGCCGTGCCGACCGAGATCGTCGAGTACGGCCGCATGGCCGGGTGCACCGAGCGACAGATGACCTGGAAGGTGCTGGTGCCGGCGGCACGGCCCACACTCCTGGTCGGCGTGAACCAGGTCATCATGCTTTCGCTGAACATGGTCATCATCGCCTCGATGATCGGGGCGGGCGGGCTCGGCTACGACGTGCTGACCTCGCTGCGCCGCCTCGACATCGGCGGCGGCCTGGAGGCGGGCCTGGCCATCGTGCTGCTGGCAGTCGCCCTAGATCGCCTGAGCCGTGCCGCCCATGACGACGCCTATGGACGCCACAAGCGGTTCTGGATCGCCTTCGTCGCGGCCATCGGTGGGATCTATCTGGCGGGCCTGGTAGTGCCAGCCATCGCCATCTACCCGGCCGGCTGGACGGTCTCGACCGGCGCGTTCTGGAGCGATCTCGTCGCTTGGCTGAACGTTCATTTCTTCGACGCGCTGGAGGCGATCAAGACGGCGATCGTCCTGAACCTGCTGGTCCCGGTCCGCCGCTTCCTGACGGCACTGCCCTGGCCGTGGGTGCTGCTGGTGGTGGCCCTGCTGGGCTGGCGGCTGGGCGGGGTCCTGCTGGCGGCGATGTGCCTGGCCTTCGGCCTGTTCATCGTCCTGAACGGCCAGTGGCAAAATGCGATGCAGACCGTCTACCTCTGCGGCGTGTCCGTCCTGATCGCCGCCGCCATCGGGATCCCGCTGGGCATCGCCAGCGGCCTCAGCCGGCGGACATGGCAGGTGATGGAGGCGGTCATCGACACGCTGCAGACCCTGCCGAGCTTCGTCTACCTGATCCCCGTCGTGATGCTGTTCCGGGTGGGCGACTTCACGGCGATGATCGCGGTCGTGCTCTACGCGCTGGCACCGGCCGTCCGCTACACGGCGCACGGCATCCGGCAGATCCAGCCGGCCCTGATCGAGGCCGGGACCGCATCCGGCTGCACGCCCTGGCAGATGCTGACCCGCATCCGCCTCCCGCTGGCGCGGCCAGACATCCTGCTGGGCATCAACCAGACGATCATGCTGGCCCTGTCGATGCTGGTGATCACCGCCCTGGTCGGCACCCGCGATCTCGGCCAGGAGGTCTATGTGGCGCTCACCAAGGCGGATACCGGCCGGGGGATCGTCGCAGGCCTGTGCGTCGCGTTCATCGCGATCGTGGCTGACCGGCTGATCCAGGCAAGGGCGGCACAGTTGCGGCCGACTTCGGGAGGGCATGCATGACCCTCGACGAGGCAGCCAGGAAGGTGGCTTCCCTCTCGATCTGGCAGGGCAAGGTCGAGCCCAAGCCATTGGGAGGCGGGATCACCAATTTGAACTTCATCGTCGACGACGGGCCGGCGCGGCGCGTCGTGCGGGTTGGCGAGGACATCCTTTATCACGGGATCCTGCGCAGGAACGAACTGGCCGCGAGCAAGGCAGCGGCCGCCGCCGGACTTTCCCCTGCCGTGATCCATGCCGAGCCCGGCATCCTCGTCCTGGACTATGTGGAGGCAGAGCCACTTGATCCGGATGCGGTCCGGTTGCCTCGAAACCGGCAGCGGCTGGTCCATCTCCTGCGCCAGTGCCACCGAGACGTCGCCAGGCATCTGCGCGGCCCTGGTTTCATGTTCTGGGTCTTCCACGTTCTCCGCGACTACGGCCACGTGCTGCGCGAGGGAAAGAGCCGTCACCTCGACAGGCTGGACCGGCTGCTCCAGGCGGGGGAGCGGCTCGAGAAGATCGTCGGGCCGGTCGAGATCGTGTTTGGTCACAACGATCTCCTGCCGGCCAACATCCTGGACGACGGGCAGCGGCTCTGGCTGGTCGACTGGGAATATGCCGGCTTCAACTCCCCGCTGTTCGACCTGGGCGGGCTCGCGTCGAACGCCGGGATGCCCCAGCCGGAGTCGGAGGCACTGCTGGAAGCCTATTACGAGCAGCCGCTCAGCGACGACCTGCGGCGGACGGCAGCCGCCATGGCGGCTGCATCGCTGCTCCGCGAGACGATGTGGAGCATGGTGTCGGAGATCCACTCCACCCTCGACTTCGACTATGCGGCCTATACTTCCGATAATCTCGCGCGGTTCGAGGCAGCGCTCGGCGCTCTCGATGCCATGGAGCGGTCATGACCGATCTTCCTACCAGTGCTGCCGTCATTGTGGTGGGCGGCGGCATCGTCGGTGCCTCGGTCGCCTATCATCTCGGGCAGATGGGCGTGGGCGAGGTCCTGCTGCTGGAAAAGGGCAAGCTTACCTCCGGCTCGACCTGGCATGCCGCGGGCTTGGTGGGCCAGCTCAGGACCAGC
>NZ_DATAGQ010000104.1:0-50939 GCF_036263595.1 Geminicoccus sp.
CCAGGTGCAGGTTCAAGCGGCTCCAGACGATCTCCAGCAGCCGGCTCCTGTTGGCGGCGTACCGGTAGAGCGTACGCTCCGGCAGGTCGGCCTCGGCCGCTACCGCCGCAAAGGTGAGCCCGTCAATGCCGTGGCTCTGGATGACGGCGATGGCCGCATCACCGATCTGGTCGATGACGGCTTGCCGGCGCTGGGCGCGACGTCCGACAGGCAACGCCTCGCACGTGCGCTGGTCCGCTCCCGTCATTCGGCTTCTTCGCCAGGGACGATCTCGACTCCATGGCGGGCGCAGATCGCCATGACGAGGGCAGGATCAGGTGGCATCATGACGACTTGGTCCGCCAGATCCCGAAAGAAGGTCTCGGAGCCACCTGGGGAGATTAGTGCCAGAAAACGCGTACCTGGCGTCGAGGCACGATAGGTGTGCAGGCTGAAGGAAGGCAATCGCACCAGCGTGCCGGGCTCAGCCACCAGCCAGCGCTGACCGTCGAACAGTTCGAGCCTGCCCGCGGTCACAAGGAAAAGTTCCTCCCAGACATGACGATGCGGGGGAGGCCCCATCGGGCCGTCGGTCCTGATTTCGAATAGGCTCCAAGGTTGCCCGGGTCCTCCGCCGAGGTGACGTACGTCGTCGCCCAGCACCCGCCACGGAATGACATCGTCAAGGCGCGCGACACCAACGGCAGCAGGTTCATTCCACATGCAGGAACCTCATCATGGCAGTAAAACTGCCAGTTTCTTAGAAGATGGCAGTATCACTGTCAATATATGCCAGTGGGTTGGTGTTAGCGGCTGGCAGGGCTAATCCTTGGGGTGTCGGATCCGCGGTGGCCATGATCGCCGGGTGGCACGGCACGCCAAGGATGTCTCCAGGGATCGCTCGATGAACCATCTTCCTTTCGCAACCGGTGGCGCTCTCGAGGTACGCCGGGTCTTCTGCGTCGGCCGCAACTATGCGGAGCATGCCAAGGAGATGGGACATGATGCCCGCGAGCCGCCCTTCTTCTTCGCCAAGTCGGCCGAGGCGCTCACGCTGGGGCCGGAGGTTCCCTATCCGCCGATGACCAGCGATCTTCATCACGAGGTGGAGCTAGTCGTGGCGATCGGACGGGATGGCGCGGACATCGCGGTCGATGCCGCACGCTCGCACATCGCAGGCTATGCGGTGGGGATCGACCTGACGCGCCGCGACCTGCAGGCGGTCGCCAAGAAGCAGGCGCGGCCATGGACGCTGGCCAAGTCATGGATCGGCGCTGCACCGATCGGCACGCTGCACGCACCAAGCGAGATCGGCCATCCGCGCCGTGGCAGGATTGAATTGAAGGTCAACGGTGCTGTCCGCCAGTCGGGCGATCTGGCCGACATGATCTGGAGCGTGGACGAGATCGTCGCCGAACTCTCCCGCTATGACCGGCTACTGACCGGCGATCTGATCATGACCGGGACGCCTGCGGGCGTTGCCGCGCTGGTGGCTGGCGACCAAGTGGAAGTCGCCATTGAAGCTGTCGGACAGGCGAGGTTCGTGATCGGGCCGGCCAGCAGCTAGCCGTCCGGTGCCGGCCTTGCAGCCAACGCAGCAAGGCCGAAGGGCCTCTCGGCACCTTCAGCCTGCTGCTGGTGTGGCCAGGATGATGGATTATCCCTGGCCAGGATGCGTGCAGCTGTTGTCAGCGCTGCAAGGCGTCAGCGGCTGGCCGCCTTCGTCGCCACGGTCTCGATGTCGGAACGGATGACCCCGATGTCATTGAGCTCACGGTCGGAAAGACGCGAAAGCTCGTTCATGGTCTGACGATACAGCCACCAGCGCTTCACGGTCTCAAACAGACCCTCGGACGCACGCGCCGACGTCGCGTTGCGCAGCTGCCAGGAGGCCACGGCCGTGGTCGCCAGAACGCTGTAAGGGTTGATGAACTCGATCGACATGGCTGGATACTACTTCATCGTTGGCAGCCCGCGATCGCCGACTCCTTGTCGGTGTCTGACGGTGCTGCATCTCTCGTGACGGTATATGGCGCGCGCTTGGGCAGCCGGAACCGCCATTTGTGCAATGCAGTATGGAAACTGCTGCATGGTGGATGGAGATTTTTTCATGGAAATGAGGCGCCGCCACCGGTGGACAATGGCGGATCGGAATCGCCGGATGGACTGCCTTCAGGACAGCTCGAGGTACCGCTCATGATCGCAGGTTTTCCGGTGCGCCGTGTCCGCGGTTCAGGTGCGGAACTGCATGTCGCCATGGGTGGAGGAGGCCCGCCTCTGCTCCTCCTCCATGGTTATCCGCAGACCCACATGATGTGGCATCGGGTGGCTCCGGTCCTGGCACGGCATTTCACGGTCATCTGCCCCGATCTGCGAGGCTATGGAGCGTCGGAATGCCCCCCAAGCGATGACGATCATCGCGCCTACAGCAAGCGCGCCATGGCGGCAGACCTGGTGGCGGTGATGCAGGAACTGGGTTTCAGCCGGTTCGCAGCCGCTGGCCACGACCGTGGCGGCCGTGTGCTGCACCGATTGTGCCTCGATCATCCGGACTTGGTCTCGTCTGCCGCCGTTCTCGACATCGTCCCGACCCGCACCGTCTTCGAGGCGACCGACCAGGCGCTGGCAACCGGCTACTACCACTGGTTCTTCCTGATCCAGTCGCCGCCGCTGCCAGAGCGCATGATCTCGGCCGATCCCGAGTTCTGGGTCACCAGCAAGCTCAGCCGCTGGTCGGGGAGCGGCCTTGCGGCCTTCGCGCCGGAGGCTGTCGACGCCTATGTCGCGGCGTTTCGCGAGGCTGCGGTCGTTCATGGTTCCTGCGAGGATTATCGTGCGGCCGCCACGATCGACCTCGATGATGACCGCGCGGATGATTCGCAGCGGATCCGTTGCCCGCTCCTCGTCCTTTGGGGCGAGCGTGGGTTAATGCACCGTCACTTCGATGTGCCTGCGACCTGGCAGGAAAAGGCGGCGGGGCCAGTCAGTAGCGAGCTGCTTCCCTGCGGCCATTTTCTCCCGGAGGAGCAGCCCGAGCTTACCGCTGCCGCTCTGTTATCGTTCTTCCTGCGTCACCGAACCGGCTGATCCTCGACGAACTCCACCACTGCACCACCGGCCTGCATCGGCCCTACCCAGATCGAGTTGTTCGGCGAGCGGAGATGGGGCACGCGGTTCGAGGCCAGGATGTCCCGCGCGGCTTCCAGGTCGCGGACACGAATGCCAAGGGCGGCCGGGAAAGGTGCACCTGTTGCGGCTGCACCGGGATAGCGACGGGTCAGGCCCACCGGATCGGTAATGGATAATCGCCCCCGCTTCAGCTTGAGCACAGGACCGACCGGATTGCCGATCAGCCTGCCGAGGCGCTGGCGGCTGCGCCTGGGGTCGTTCGACGCGATGACGATGAACGAGAGGGCGATGGCAGTATTGGGATGCTCCATGGCCCCCGACTGCCACAGGACATCTGGCGTACGGTGTTCGACAAGGACGAGATCCGCCTCAGGCCACTCCTGCCCCTCCAGATGGGCCATCCGGAACAGGGCCAGCTCTGTTCCTTCGCCGACTGGCCATGCACGCCTGACGGACACGGGAGGTTCCAGGCCCACAAGGCGCCCGGCCAGCGCGCTGTATGTCTGGGCCAGATCGTTCGTTCCGAGGGCGACCAGATGGATACCTTCGCGCTGCTCCGCCCGGGACGCGACACCGCGGCCATAGGCAGTATCGCTGGAGGCGCTGATCAACTCCAGGTAGCTGTCCTGGAACATGGCGCACCGGCTGGACGTTCCCCAGACGACCGTGGGGCCGCCAGGCTCCAACTGTCCCTCGTGGACAGACCGTCTTGTCAGGCGAAAACCCAACCGCTCGAAGGCTTCCGCTGCCAGATCAAGGCGTCGCACCAGGAGGGCGGCATGATCCAGGGTCAGCTCGTCTCGATGCATGGTGTTGCCCTGCCGGAAACGGCGGCACCTTCCGCCGGAAGGCCATCACCTCAAGATGACTGCCGGCGCATGCTCCCGTCAAGGCACGTCATCAACTAACAGTTGAGACCCAGGGCCTGCCAGCTCAGGTATGGGACTGGTTCGCCTGGCAGGATGCTGCCGTCGCCAGCCTCGATCTCCGCCACGCCGTCGGCCTCGAGCAGGGTGGTGAGCAGGCCGGAACCCTCGCGGGCGACCGGGTGGAGCACTGGGTGGGCGTCATCGGATTGCGACAGGCGGCACCGGATCAGTTCCGTCCGGTGCGACCGGCGTTCCAGCCTGGTGCCCGTCCGGATTTCCTGGCGGGCCGGCAGATGCCAGCCGGCGCCGGCACGGCCCAGCAGCAGCGGCCGGGCGAAGCGGAGGAAGGCAAGCGCTGCCGCGACGGGATTGCCCGGCAGGGCGATGAAGACCGTGGTGCTGTTCGCTCCCATGGCCAGGGGCCGGCCCGGGCGAAGTGCCACCCGCCAGAAATCCAGCCAGCCCCGCTCGGCCAGCTGCGATGCCACATGGTCCTCGTCGCCGCGCGACGCTCCGCCAGTGCTCAGCACCACATCGACATCCGCCTGACCGTCCAGAAGGGCAGCGACGCTCGCCCGGTCGTCGCGTACGATGCCGCAGTCCACGAGGTCGACCGGCAGGTCCCGGAGCATGGCGGCGAGCAGCGGGCGGTTCGCGTCGTAGACGCGGCCTTCCTGCCACGGATCCCCGACACGAAGGAGTTCGTCTCCTGTCGAGAACAAGGCGACCCGCAGGCGCCGGTACACGACCAGCTGGTCCAGACCAAGTGACGCTGCGACTGCTATGTGCCTCGGGTCCAGGCGGGTTCCGGCCGTGATCAGCCGGGCTCCGGCGGCCACATCCTCCGCCTTCAACCTGCGATTGGCGCCATGGACCAGGCCGGCAAGCACATGGACATGGTCCTCCTCGACCCTGCATCGTTCGATGGGAGCGACGGTGTCGGTACCATCGGGCAGAGGCGCGCCGGTCAGGATCCTGACCGCATGGCCGGCCGGCACATGGTGCGGAAAGCCATGGCCAGCAGCGCTGCGGCCAGGCTCGAGGACGAGCCTGCCGCCATCGGCCATGGCTGGTGCCCAGGCGAACGCCAGACCATCGACGCCGGCATTGTCGAAAGCCGGCACCGGTCGCTGCGCGACCACGTCCGTGGCCAGGATCCGGCCCAGCGCCTGCTCGAGACGAACCGGCTCGCACTCTTCCACCGGGGTTGCACGCTTCTCGAAATGACCGAGCGCAGCCTGGTAGCTGACCGGCTCTGCAATTGCGTCGCCACGTGGCGGCGCCCCATGACCAGGTGAGCCGCTCACGCACGCGTATCCAGCTCGACCGAGCGCAGGACGATGGCGGTGGCGACCTCGATGTCGTTCAGGTCGAACACCGGCACCGGACAGTCGGGGATCGGCTCGTCCGATGCGACCGCCACGATCGATCGGTCTTCATGGGCCAGGAGCGGCGTGCCGCGCTCTTTTCGATGCACCTCGATCTTGGGGTGGGCATGACGCTTGAACCCTTCCACGATCACGAGGTCCACCGCCGCCAGCTTGCCGAGCAGCTCGGAAAGCTCCGGCTCGGGTTCGTCGCGCAGTTCATGCACCAGCATCCAGCGGCGGGACGTGGCCAGCAGCACCTCGGTAGCGCCGGCCTCGCGATGCCGAAAGCTGTCTTTGCCGGGCTGGTCGACGTCGCACTCATGATGGGCATGCTTGATCGTCGATACGGACAGCCCCTGCCTGGTCAGATGCTCCACCAGCCGGACCAGCAGCGTGGTCTTGCCGTTGTTCTTCCAGCCGACGATCCCGAAGACACGCATCATTCGCCTCTGGCCCTGTCTCAGGCCCAGGGGGTAGCACCACTGCGCCAGATCAGCGAGAAGGTGCAGATGGGCGTTGGGAAGGAAATGAGAGTCGTTGACGCCAGGCACCTGGCTTGCCCGCTGCCTGTCCTGAAGGCGCGCAAGGCCTTGATGGCGATGGAACCAGGAGATCGGCTCGAGGTCCTGGCCACCGATCCGGCGGCCAAGCGCGACTTTCCGGAGTTTGCCCAGTCGAACGGTCACCTGCTGGTGGCCGTCGATGAGGAGCCAGGGGGCGTGTTCCGCTTCATCCTGCAGCGCAGCGGCGGTTGATCAGCGGCTGCGGGCGGCACTGGGTGCTGTCCCGAAATGCCGGCGGAAGCTGCGCCCGAAGTGCTCGAGGCTCGCAAACCCGCAGTCGAACGCGATGTCCCGGACCGGCAGGTCGCTGGCGGCCAGGCGCTGGCGGGCCTTGTTCAGGCGCAGCTGCAGGATGAAGCGATGCGGGCTGGTGCCGATCTCACGCCGGAACAGGCTGGTCAGGCTGCGTACCGGCAGCCCAGTGAAGTCTGCCATCGAGGTCAATGACCAGGTGGAAGCGGGATCCCGTTCCATCTCAGCGACCAGGGCCCTCAGGCGGCGGTCCCGCACACCCAGCCTGGCAGCCAGTTCGGGCCGCTGCGGAACATCGCCGGCCCGCAAAGCCCCTGACACCAGCTGTTCGGCGACCGACCGCGCGATGGTCTCGCCATGCCGTCGTCCGATCAGGAAGAGCATCATGTCGAACGACGAGGTGCCGCCGGCGCTGGTGAACCTATCGCGGTCGATCTGGTAGAGCTTCGGGCTCAGCTCCACCTTCGGGAACGCGGCAGCGAAGGCGGGGGCTGCCTCCCAATGGAGCGTGATCCGATAGCCGTCCAGGAGACCGGCCGCCGCCAGCGGCCAGGCACCGGTGTCGGCGGCGCCCAGGGCCACGCCATGGCGAGCCAGGCGGCGCAGCGTCGCCATCGTGGATCCGACCAGATGCCGCTCGGGCTCGAAGCTCGCGACCACGATCAGCGAGCTGACGTCCAGGCCTGCACCGAATGGCTGATGGGCCACGACCGACAGGCCGTTGCTGGCCTCGACCGGCCGACCATCCAGGCTGAACACCCGCCACCGGTAGAGCTCCCTGCCGGCCATCCGGTTCGCCACGCGCAGCGGCTCGACGGCCGAGGTGAACGCCATCATCGAGAAGCGGTCGAGCAGCAGGAAGCCGATGGGATCCGGTGACGATCGGTTCGTGGCGAGCATGCCCGGATGATCAGATAGCCTGCCGAATTCGTCAAACACGGGGTGCAGCGGCATGCCATCCTCATGGGAACGGACAAGAGGATGCCGGCATGAACAGGGATGTGATCGTCAGCTGCGCGGTGACGGGAGCAGGTGATACCGTCGGCAAGCACCCGGCCATCCCCATCACGCCGGAACAGATCGCCCAGGCCTGCATCCAGGCCGCGAAGGCCGGAGCCGCCATTGCCCATGTCCATGTCCGAGACCCGCAGACCGGCAAGGCTGCCCGTGCCCTTCATCTTTACCGTGAGGTCGTGGAACGCGTGCGCGCGTCCGGGGTCGACGTCGTCCTGAACCTCACGGCCGGCATGGGCGGCGACTTCGTGCCCGATCCGGCCGAGCCGTGGCGGGGCGGGCCCGGCACCGACATGGCATCCGTGGAGGACCGGCTGAGCCACGTGGTCGAGTTGCGCCCGGAGATCTGCACGCTCGACTGCGGCTCCATGAACTATGCCCAGTCGGCCTATGTCAGCACGCCCGATCAGCTCCGGCAGATGGCCAAGATCATCAAGGACGTGGGTGTCCGCCCGGAGATCGAAGTCTTCGAGCTCGGCCATGTCTGGATGGCGAACACGCTGATCGAGGAAGGCCTGATCGAGACACCGGCCATGTTCCAGCTCTGCATGGGCATCCCCTTCGGGGCGCCGGCCGACATCCGGGCGATGACGGCGATGCGTGACCTGCTGCATCCCGGCTCCAGCTTCGCTGCTTTCGGGATCGGCCGGATGCAGCTGCCGATGGTGGCGCAGGCCATGCTGCTTGGCGGCAATGTGCGGGTCGGGCTGGAGGACAATATCTGGCTCGACAAGGGCATCCACGCCTCGAACGAGAGCCTGGTGACCCGGGCCTGCGAAGTCATCCGGCTGCTGGGAGGCCGAGTGCTGGGCCCGGCCGAGGCCCGCGAGAAGCTCCGCCTGACCAAGCAGCGCTGAAGGATCCGCCCCATGACCATCCGTACCGTGGGCCTGGTCGGCACCGGCGTGATCGGCTCCGGCTGGGCGGCACGCTGCCTGTTCCGCGGGCTGGACGTCATCGCCAGCGATCCCTCGCCAGGGGCAGAGCAACTGCTGCGGGCGAACATCGAGAACGCCTGGCCTTCCATGGCCAAGCTGACCCAGGCGCCATTGCCGGCACCGGGCAGGCTGACCTTCACCGACAGCCTGGAGGAGGTGGCCGGCGTCGCGGACTTCGTCCAGGAATCTGCGCCGGAGCGCATCGAGCTCAAGCAGAAGCTCTTCCAGGCGATGGACAGGGTGGCGCGGCCAGACGTGATCCTGGCTTCGTCGTCCTCCGGGCTGTTGCCGACAGAGATCCAGGCAGGGCTGGCCCATCCCGAGCGGATGGTGATCGGCCATCCCTTCAACCCGGTCTACCTCCTGCCGCTCTGCGAGGTGCTGGGCGGCCAGCGGACGGACCCGGCCGTCGTCGACCGGGCCATGGCCTTCTACACCTCGATCGGCATGCATGCCCTCAAGGTGCGCAAGGAGGTCGAAGGCTATATCTCCGACCGCCTGCAGGAAGCGCTCTGGCGGGAAGCCCTGCACATGGTGAACGATGGTGTCGCGTCCACCGACGAGATCGACGCCGCCATCGCCTATGGGCCGGGGTTGCGCTGGTCCTTCTGGGGTACTTGCCTGATCTTCCACCTGGCGGGTGGCGAAGGTGGCATGCGGGCGATGCTGGAGATGTTCGGGCCGGCACTCGAATGGCCCTGGACGAAGCTGAAGGCGCCGACGCTTACGAAGGAACTGATCGAGCGGATGGTCGAGGGCTGCGAAGCCCAGGCGGCCGGGCGGTCGATCAAGGAGCTGGAGCGTGAGCGGGACGCTGCCCTGGTGGACGTGATCCGGGCCCTCCACCCCCACAAGATCGGTGCTGGCGCCACGCTGGCAGCCGACGAGGCACGGCTGTACGGCAAGATCGAGTATGCGCGCTGGGCTCCGGGTGCGGAGGTGGCGGCACCGCTGGAGCTTTATCGCGGCAGCGTCAGCCCGGCCTGGGTGGACTATAACGGCCACATGTCGGAGGGCTCCTATCTGTGGGCGTTCGGCGACGCCTCGGATGCCCTGTTCCGCTATATCGGGATCGACGAGGACTACCGTGCAGCGGGGAACAGCTTCTACACGGTCGAAAGCCACATCAACTATCTGAGAGAGGTCGGTACCGGCGACCGGCTGCGCTACACGACCCGGGTGCTCGACCTCGACGAGAAGCGCCTGCATCTGTTCCACGAGATGTACCACGACCAGACCGGCGAACTGCTGGCGACGACGGAGCAGATGCTGCTTCACGTGGATAGCAGGGCACAGCGGGCGGCCCCTATCCGCCCGCATGTCGTCGAAGCACTGTCAGCCATTGCCGCCGTCCACCGGCTGCTGCCCCGGCCGGACCAGGCCGGCCGGACAATCGGCATCCGGCGAAAGGGCTGACCATGAATTTCGGACTCTCCAGCGAGCAGGAGATGCTCGTCGAGACGGCCCGCACCTTCGTCGAACGGGAGCTCTACCCCTACGAGCAGGAAGTGGAGCAGACGCGGGCGGTACGGCCGGACCTGGTGCGGCAGGTGATCGCCCGGGCCCTGGAAACCGGGCTCTATGCCGCGAACATGCCGGAGGACCTGGGTGGCGGCGGGCTGGATACTGTTTCCATGTGCCTGGTCGACCGGGAACTGGGCCGCGCGTCCTATGCATTGCACTACCTCGTGGCGCGCCCCTCCAACATCCTGCAGGCCTGCGTGGGCGACCAGCGGGAGCGTTATCTTTTCCCCGCCATCCGCGGCGAGAAGGTCGACTGCCTGGCCATGACGGAGCCGGAAGCTGGCTCGGACGTCCGGTCGATGCGCTGCACCGCGCGGCAGGATGGCGGCGACTGGGTGATCGACGGCGAGAAGCACTTCATCAGCCATGCCGACCTCGCCGATTTCGTGATCCTGTTCGCCGCCTCCGGCGAGGAGGACACGCCGCGGGGCCGCAAGAAGCGGATCACGTCGTTTCTGATCGACAAGGGTACCCCAGGTTTCGAGGTGCTGCCGGGCTACGTGTCGGTCAGCCATCGCGGCTACCACAACTGCCGCCTGCGCTTCGAGAACTGCAGGGTTCCGGCCGGGCAGCTGCTGGGCGAGCCGCACCGCGGGTTCGAGGTCGCGAACGACTGGCTGGGTGCCACGCGGCTGCAGGTGGCCGCGACCTGTCTCGGCCGGTCCCACCGGGCCCTGGATCTCGCGACCGAGTGGGCTGCCCAGCGCCGGCAGTTCGGCCAGCAGATCGGCAAGTTCCAGGGCATCGGCTTCAAGCTGGCCGACATGAAGACCATGCTGCAGCAGGCGGAACTGCTGACCCTGTGGGCAGCCTGGCGCCATGACCAGAAAGCGATGCGGGACGAGGATGCGGCCATGGCGAAGCTCGCGGCCAGCGAGGCGCTGGGCAGGATCGCGGACGAGGCCCTGCAGATCTTCGGCGGCATGGGCCTGATGGAGGACCTGCCGCTGGAGCGGATCTGGCGTGACGCCCGGGTCGAGAGGATCTGGGAAGGCACGTCGGAGATCCAGCGGCACATCATCAGTCGCGCCATGCTCCGGCCGCTCGGCGCATGAGAGCGCTCGACCGCCTGCTGGCGCCAAGCTCGGTAGCGGTCATCGCCGGGCGCTACGCCATGCCGGCGATCGGCCAGCTGCGCCGGATCGGCTATGCAGGGGCGATCCATGTGGTCTCACCCACGCGGTCCGAGATCGGCGGGATTCAAACGGTTCCTCAGGTGGCCGACCTGCCGGACGGCATTGATGCGGCCTTCGTCGCGGTGCCGGCACCGGCCTGTCCGGGCCTGGTGGCGACATTGCAGGCCAAGGGGTGCGGTGGCGTCGTCTGCTTCAGCTCGGAGTTCGCCGAGGCAGGGGAGCGTGACCTTCAGGCCGAACTGGTCCGCTCGGCTGGAGCCATGCCCCTGCTCGGACCCAACTGCCACGGCCTCATCAACGGCCTGAACCGGGTGGCGCTGTGGCCGGACGAGCATGGGGTGGAGCATCTCGACCGGGGCGTGGCGATCCTCAGCCAGAGCGGCAACATCGCGATCAACTTCACGATGCAGCAGCGCTCGGTGCCGATCGGCTTGGTCGTGAGCCTGGGCAATCAGGCACAACTCGGCGCCACCCCGTTCCTGCGCCATCTGGCGAGGAACCCAAAGGTCTCCGCAATTGGCCTTCATCTGGAAGGCGTCGACGATCCCGCTGCCTTTGCCGAGGCAGCGCTGGAGGTCCAGGCCGCCGGCAAGCCGGTCGTCGTGCTGAAGACCGGCCGGTCGCATGCCGGTGCCAGGGCCACCGTCACCCATACCAGCACGCTGGCCGGGTCATCCAGGGTCCATGATGCCTTCTTCGGGCGGCTCGGGATCGCGCAGGCATCATCGATTGCAGGATTTCTGGAAACGTTGAAATTTCTGCATGTTCATGGCCGTCGGCCAGGGAGGAGGATCTGTTCGCTTTCTTGCAGCGGGGGAGAAGCGGCGCTGGTCGCCGATCTCGCCGAAGCCCAGGGGCTCGAGCTGCCCCGCCTGAGCGCGGCACGATCGGCTGTGGTAGCGGCGTCGCTGGACCATCGGGTCGTTCCAGATAACCCGATGGATTACCATACGTTCATCTGGGGCAGCGGACAGCGGCTGACGGCGACATTTTCCGCTTACTTGGCGGAAAATTTTGACACCTCTCTGCTTGTGCTAGATTATCCGACCCGTGCGGCGTCTGATCTGTCCTCCTGGGACATTACGCTGGAATCCTGGATCGCCGCGGCCAAATCGGTGGGCTGTGCCGCCGCCGTCGTTGCGACACTGCCGGAATGCTTCCCGGACGATCGTCGACGACGATCGATGGAGGCCGGCATCGTTCCGCTCCAAGGAATCGCGGAGGCGATCGAGGCCATCGCAGCCGCGTCGCTTCCGCCGCCCGTTGGAAAACCGGTCCGCGTACTGCCCCAGTCGAAGCCTGGTCCGGTTCGGCAGCTCGACGAAGCGGCCGCCAAGTCGATGCTGGCCCGGGCAGGTCTGGCTGTTCCGGCGGGCAGGCTGGCGGTGGCCAAGGAGGCTGCCTCGGTAGCTGTCGAGCTCGGCTGGCCGGTCGTCGTGAAGACCGCCAACCCGGTCATCGCGCACAAGTCGGACGTCGGTGGCGTCGCAGTGGGGCTGGAGAGCGAAGACAGCGTGAGCGCCGCTGCCATGAGCATGGCTCATCTGGGTGATCGCGTGCTGGTGGAACGAATGATCGTCGGCACCGTCGCCGAGATGATCGTGGGAGTCGCGCGCGATCCGCAGTTCGGGCCGGTGCTCGTCATCGGGGCGGGGGGCGTGCTGGCGGAACTGATGGACGACAGCGCAACGCTGCTCTTCCCGGTCGAGCGTGCCGACGTGGAGAAGGCCCTGGAAGGCTTGCGGGTCGCGCGCCTTCTGAAGGGCTACCGAGGCAGGCCACCGGGTGACCGGATTGCGCTCGTGGAGGCCGTGCTGGCCATCGCTGCCTTCGTCGAGGACCATGTCGACTGCGTGGTGGAACTGGATGTCAATCCGCTGCTCGTTCTGCCGCAAGGGCAGGGCGTGGTTGCGGCGGATGTGCTGCTGAGGATGGTGGACTGATGACCGAGCCGATCCGGGTCGAGGTGGACGGGCCCGTTCTCACGGTGACGATCGACCGGCCCAAGGCGAACGCGATCGACGCTGCCACGAGCCGTGCCATGGGCCGGGTGTTCGCCGGCTTCAGGGACGATCCCGATCTGCGGGTGGCCATCCTGACCGGAGCTGGCGACCGCTTCTTCTCGGCAGGCTGGGACCTGTCGGCTGCCGCCGCCGGCGAAGCGCCGGACAGCGACTACGGGAAAGGGGGATTTGGAGGCATCGCGCGCCTGCCGGGGCTTCGCAAGCCGGTGATCGCCGCGGTCAACGGCATGGCGGTCGGTGGCGGCTTCGAGCTTGCCCTGGCCTGCCATCTGGTGGTGGCCGTCGACGAGGCAATGTTCTGGTTGCCGGAGACGAAGGTGGGCGTGATCGCCGATGCCGCCTGCCTCCGTCTTCCCGGACGGTTGCCCCAGGCGCGCGCGATGGAACTTCTGCTGACCGGCAAGAAGCTCGATGCATCGGAGGCATGTGCCTGGGGACTTGTGAACCGGGTCGTAGCTCGGGGCGAACTGCTCGCGACAGCGCGTGCCATTGCCAGCGACATCATTGCGGGCGCGCCGCTTGCCGTGGCTTCGGTGCTGGAGATCGTGCAGGCGACCGATGGCCTGTCGCTGGAGCAGGCCTATGCGCTGCTGGATGATGACAAGCTGCCGGTCTACCGGACGATGCTGCGCTCGGAGGATGCACAGGAGGGGCCGGCAGCATTCGCGGCAAAACGGGAGCCGGCCTGGAAGGGGCGTTGAATAGCCCTCGAGTCCGCCGCGTTCATCTGTACGGCTCGGCAAGCGGTGTGTGAAAGGCATGAGGGCCCCTCGGCAAGGAGAGACCCTCGTCTTCTGAGACCTCCTACTCGTCGCAGGCGTTCGACTGCGGTACGTCCGTGTACTTGGCCGCAAACTGCCGGGTGAAGGGCCACCAGGGCTTGGTCTTGTCCCAGGTATCCCAACCCTTGGACTGGAAGGCGACGGATCCCCAGATCGCCATGCCGTCGGCCAGGTTGTAGATATACCTCATCTGCAGGTCCCAGTAGTTGACGGGCAGGTAGGTAGTCCCGATGCCGATCGCGGTGTTGTGGTACTGCGGCCAGATGAAGGCGATGACCGGCTTTCCGTACTTCCTGGCTTCGGCGATGTTCGTCCGCGCGAACTCCAGCCAGTCTTCCCGCTTCTCCGCCGGCGTGTAGAGCGAGGGGAACACGACGTCGACTTCGGCGGCCAGCCGTTTCATCGTCTCGTTCTGCTGCAGCCAGTTGGACCAGCGGCCCGGCCGAGATTCCCTGGTCGTTGGCGCCAGATAATCGCGGATCGGGACCAGCATGTAGTACCCGAACTGCATCGTCGTGTTGCCGGCCGCCCTTACCCCCTGCTTCAGCGTCCGGATGACCGTGATGAGCTTGTCCATCTCGGCGATGGGGTCCCAGTGCTCGATGTCGATCACGACATATTTCGGGTTCCGCTTTAGCAGGGACGGGATCACCTTCGTCTGCAGCAAGCTGATGTTGGGAACAGCCTTGGAAGCGGTCCCGAACAGCTCTTCTTCATACAGGATCTTCAGCTCTTCGCTCAGCCCACAGTTCGCGTAGGTCGGCATCTCCTTAAAGCGGAAGCCACGGTAGATCTTGAAGCCAGGCTTTTTGGTAACGACGATGTCCTTACTGACATCGTCCGGATTAAACTTTGCAGCGACCGCCCGGGCGTAAGCATCCACGTACGCGTCGGTGACCCTGTTCTTGTCACGGTAGTAGACGTATTCTGCCGCCTTTGCTGCGCTGTACTGCGCCTGCACCTTCATGATGGTGAGATTGTATCTCCAGCCCTCGTTGCGGATCTCGACATTGCCGAGAATGGGATCGACGGCCGGTGGCGGTGGCGGTGGCGGTGGCGGTGGTGACGGCGGAGGGCTCGACGTTCCGAACTTCTCGGCAACGGCTGCGGCGTAAGCAACGATGTACTCGTCCGTCACCCGAAGCTTCGTGAGATAATACTGGTATTGCTGCGCCTTGAAGGCGCTCGTCTTCGCCTGTTCGCGCATGATGGTGAGGTTGTAGCGCCAGCCCTCCTGGGCGATCACGACATTGCCGAGATCGACAGCTGCCAAAGTCACCGATGGAACAGCCACCGTTAATGCTGCGCTGGCAAGCATCGTCGCTGCCAGAAGCGCTATGGATCTAGCACGCACCATGATCCCCCCGCGGATCCTGCTGGTTTGATCCATTCCGAGCGATGATAGAGCTCCGTCTGAACTTGCGTACCCGCAGTTCTGTTGTGCCGAGAGCCAGTTTCTCTATCGTTTGTCCGGTAACAGATAGTAAAAACACGCTACATCGCTGCGCGGATGTATGGAACGATGTGGTTGCGGCGCTACCTTGAGATGACGAAATGTTCATCTTATCGGGGGGGCCAAACCTTACATGTTCAAAAGATTTCTATAAATTCAGATTTGGTACCCTGCCTCGTTCTTGCGTACGGCTGGGCTGCCCCAAGCCGCTTTCGTCATTTCTCTGGGACTCCTGGCATCCGTTTTGCTTACTTTGATGGCAGGCTCGAAGGAGATGTCCGGTGGCAAATTACGCCGTCGAGTTGATCAGCGTTACGAAGGCCTATGGGGCGACCCTGGCCGTCGAGCAGATCGACCTGCAGGTCCCGGCGGGTGCCTATTGCTGCCTGCTGGGTCCATCCGGTTGCGGGAAGACCACGACCTTGCGGATGATCGCCGGCCACGAGCGGATCACCCGCGGCGATATCCTGATCCACGACAAGGTCGTGAACACGCTGCCGCCATCCGCGCGGGGGACGGCGATGATGTTTCAGTCCTATGCGCTGTTCCCCCATCTGACGGTTTTGGACAACGTGGCGTTCCCGCTCCGCATGCGAGGTATCGATAAGCCGGAACGGCATCGTTCGGCTGCCGCCATGCTCGAGCGGGTCCACATGGCCTCTTATGCGGAACGGATGCCGGCCCAACTCTCGGGCGGCCAGCAGCAGCGTGTGGCGTTGGCCCGGGCGCTGGTGACCAACCCCAGGGTCCTGCTGCTCGACGAGCCGCTCTCGGCACTGGATCCGTTCCTGCGCGGTCGCGTGCGTGAGGAACTCAAGCGATTGCAGGCCGAGTTGGGCCTGACTTTCGTGCACGTGACGCACAGCCAGGACGAGGCGATGGCGCTGTCCGATCTTGTCGTCGTCATGAACAACGGCCGGATCGCGCAGGCCGACACGCCGGCCAATGTCTTCAACCGTCCGTCGGATGCCTTCGTCGCCGGATTCATCGGCGGCCACGTCGTCCTGCCAGGCAGCGTCGTCGGGGAGCCGGTGCCTGTGGCGGTCCGCTCGGACCGGATCGTGCTCGGCGCCTCACCCCAGGCCGAGCATGCCCTGCCGGCACGGGTCAGGAGCATCGAGTTTCTGGGCGACCGTGTGGATGTGCGGCTGGTCGGGCCAGGAGCCGCCGACATCACCGCGTCGGTGCCCGACAATGTTTTCAACGCGCAACCAGTCGGCATCGGTGCGGAGGTCGTCGCGGCCTTTCACACCCAGGACATGCACCGTCTGGCTCATTGAACCTGATCGAACCGAGGAAGAGGGAATACGATGGCGACCACATTTTGGCGGCTTTTCGATCGCAGCGGCGGTGCCAGCCGGCGCGACTTCCTGAAATCCGCGACCACTTTGGCGGGCGGTGCGGCGGCGGCGTCGACGCTGGGAGCACCCTATGTGCACGCCCAGGAGCCGATCACGCTGCGTTATGCTGGCACGGGCGTGAACGCGTTCAAGGAACTTGCCGACAAGTGCAAGGAAGATACCGGCATCACCATCCAGTACACGACGCTCACCTCCGATGACGTCGTGAAGCGGGCGGTGACGCAGCCCAGCAGCTTCGACATGCTCGATTCCGAGTACTGGATGCTCAAGAAGATCATCCCGTCCGGCAACCTGCGCGGCATGGACGTCAAGAAGGTCAAGGAATACGACAAGATCGTTCCGATCTTCACCAAGGGCCAGCTGCCGGACGGCAGCCAGACCACGCGCGTCGGCATTGCGCCGATCAAGGTGAGCTACCTGCCCGAGGCGGAAAGTACCGAGTTCGTGGAAGAGCCGACCGGCTTCATGACCTTGATTCCGACCGTCTACAACGCGGACACGCTGGGCATCCGACCGGACCTGATCGGCCGTCCGATCGAGAGCTGGGCCGAACTGGTCAATCCCGAGTTCAAGGGCAAGGCTTCGATCCTGAACGTGCCGGCGATCGGAATCATGGATGCAGGGCAGGTGGCCCAGGCCGTCGGCATCGTGAAGTATGGCGACATGGGCAACATGACGAAGCAGGAGATCGACAAGACGATCGCCTTCCTGATCGAGACCAAGAAGGCCGGCCAGTTCCGCGGCCTGTGGAAGGAGTTCAACGAGAGCGTCAACTGGATGGCGTCGGGCGAGACCGTGATCCAGTCGATGTGGTCGCCGGCCATCACCAAGGTGCGCCAGCAGGGCATCCCATGTGTGTACCAGCCGCTCAAGGAGGGCTATCGCGCCTGGGCGGCCGGCCTCGGCATCCCGACCCATGTCGAGGGACGGACGCTGGATGCATGCTACGAGTTCGTGAACTGGTTCCTGTCGGGGTGGGCCGGCGCGTTCTTGAACCGCCAAGGCTACTACACGGCTGTGCTCGATACCGCGAAGGAGAACATGACCGCGGACGAATGGGGCTATTGGATGGAAGGCAAGCCTTGTGTCGAAGCCATCAAGTCGCCCACGGGCGAGGAACTGGCCAAGCCCGGCGAGATCCGCGACGGTGGCTCCTTCTACGAGCGCATGGGCAACGTCACCGTCTGGAACACTGTGATGGACGAGGATCGTTACATGGTGCGCAAGTGGAACGAGTTCGTGGCGGCCTGATCCCATGAGTGCCCAGCCCATCTCCGTTCCCATCGTGTCCGAAACGGCGGTGCCGGCCGCAGCGGCGAACGCAGCACGGTTCGGAGGTGGGCTGGTGCCCTATCTGCTGGTGGCACCGCTGGCCGCCGTCTTCCTGTTGTTCTTCCTCATCCCGATGCTGCTCGTGATCGTGGTCAGCTTCTTCAACTACGAGAGCTATCAGATCCTGATCCCGGACTTCACGTTCCAAAACTACCTGGACGTGTTCGGGGAGGCGGTGACCTGGCAGACCTACCTCACGACATTCAAGTACTGCCTGATCGTCTGGGTACTGACCTTCGCGATCGGCTTTACCGTCGCTTACTATCTGGCGTTCTACGTTCGCACATTGACCTGGCAGATGGTGCTGTTCCTGGTCTGCACCGTGCCGTTCTGGACCAGCAACGTGATCCGGATGATTTCCTGGATCCCGCTGCTTGGCCGCAATGGTGTCGTGAACGAGACCCTGATGGCGCTGGGGATCGTGGACCAGCCGCAGGAATGGCTGCTCTACTCGGACTTCTCCGTGATCCTGGGCTTCGTGCACCTGTTCACGGTCTTCATGGTGGTCCCGATCTTCAATTCCATGGTGCGCATCGACAAGTCGCTCATTGAGGCGGCACGGGACGGTGGTGCGTCGGAGTGGGCCACGATCAAGCATGTGATCCTCCCGCTCTGCCGCCCGGGCATCGCGATTGGCTCGATCTTCGTGCTCACGATCGTGATGGGCGACTTCGTGACGGTGACCGTGCTGGGCGGCGGCCTCGTCGCCAGCGTCGGCAAGTCGATCGCGACCGAGCTCAACTACCTGCAGTTTCCGCCCGCGGCCGCCAACGCCATGGTGCTCCTGACCATCGTCATCCTGATGATGGTGGGATTGTCGCGCATCGTTGACGTGCGCAAGGAGCTCTGAGCCATGCTGCGCGAGAACAATCCCAGGACGTTCTTCTTCCTGTCGCTCTTCTTCGTGCTGTTCGTGCTTTTCCTCTACGGGCCGACCATCACGATCACCATCCTGTCGTTCCAGGGTCCGACCGGCGGCCTCGTGTTCCCGATGCGCGGCACCAGCCTGCACTGGTTTGGACAGGTGTTCCAGGCGCAGTCGATCGGCGACATCCACGGCAGCTTCTTCCGGTCGATCCAGCTTGGCCTGATCGTCACCGTCCTGACCATGGTGCTGTCCTTCCTGGCCGGCCTCGCGTTCCGCTACCGTTTCAGGGGCTCCGGCTTCCTGTTCTACGTCGTGGTAGCGTCCTTGATCATGCCGTCGGTCGTGGTGAGCCTGGGCATCGGCTCCCTCTTCGAGCTGCTGGGGATCGAGCGCTTCTGGTGGAATGCGGGGCTAGGCGCGCACCTTACCTGGACGCTGCCCTTCGGCCTCCTGATCATGTTCGCGGTGTTCAATCGCTTCGACAAACGGCTGGAGGAGGCTGCCCGCGACCTCGGCGCATCCGGCGTGCAGACGGTCCGCTATGTCATCCTGCCGATCGTGGCCTCGTCCCTGATCGGCGTCGGGCTGTTCGGCTTTACCCTGTCCTATGACGAGCTTGCCCGCAGCTCGCAGGCCATGGGCGCGCTCAACACCCTTCCGCTCGAGCTGCAGGCCATGCAGACGAACGCCACCACGCCGGTCATCTATGCGCTCGGCACGATGACGACGGCCTTGTCGCTGAGCGTGATCGGCGTGTGCCTGGGAACGGTCCTGCTCCTGCAGCGACGGCAGGCCAGGAAGGGCTCGGACGCCGGCAAGGGGACCGTCTGAACCCCGATCCTACTCGAAGGTGTTGCAGGCGGAGACGTCGCCGGTCTGGAGCCCACGGGTGAACCACTCGACACGCTGCTCTGAGCTGCCGTGGGTGAAGCTCTCAGGACTGGCTCGGCGGCCGGCGGCGCGCATGATGCGGTCGTCGCCCACCGAAGCGGCAGCGCCCAGGGCCTCCTCGACGTCGCCTGCCTCCAATACGCCACGCTCGCGGTCGGCATGGCTCGCCCACACGCCGGCAAGGCAGTCGGCCTGCAGCTCGACCCGCACGGACAGGGCATTGGCCGATGCCTGGTCCATCTGGGCCTGGGCTTCGTGGACGCGCGGCAGGATGCCCAGGAGGTTCTGGACGTGGTGGCCGACCTCGTGCGCGATCACATAGGCCTGGGCGAAGTCGCCCGGCGCGCCGAAGCGGGTGGCCAGCTCGTTGAAGAATCCCAGGTCGAGATAGACCTGCTGGTCGCCCGGGCAATAGAACGGGCCGGTGGCGCCCTGCGCATAGCCACAGGCGGACTGGGTGGAGTCGGTGAACAGAACCAGCCGCGGCTCCTGGTAGGCCTGGCCGTCCTGCTGGAAGACCTGGTTCCAGGTATCCTCGGTACTGGCCAGGACCACCCGGCTGAAGTCCGCCAACTGGTCCTCGGCCTGCGAGGTCGGGCGCGGTCCGGCCGATTCGGTCTGCTCGCCACCGCCTTCGATCGCGCCGAGGATCAGGGACGGATCGACACCGAGCGCCCACGACACCACCAGCACCGCGACCAGGCCCAGGCCACCCACGGCGCCACCGACGCGCATCGGACCGCGTCCCATGCCGCCGATCCCGCCAGCACCGCGCCGATCGTCGACGTTCACGCTGCGTCTGCCGCTGCGCCATTCCATGATGTGGCCTCTCTATCCTAGCCTGAGGATCTCGCCGGACGGCTCCGAAGGCGCAAGATGCTCTGCGCCAGGATCATGAGCATCAACGAGATGAACAACACCAACGTTCCGATCGCGTTGATTTCCGGCGTGATGCCGCGGCGGATCGAGCCGAACACGTACATGGGCAGCGTCGTGTCGGACGCGGCGACGAAGAAGGCGACGATGAAGTCGTCGAAGCTGAAGGTGAAGGAGAGGAGGAAGCTGGCCAGGATGGCTGGCGCCAGCAGCGGAAGGGTGACCTGGCGGAAGGTGGCGGTCGGCGATGCGTAGAGGTCGTTGGACGCATCGACCAGGGTCCGGTCCATGGTGGCCAGCCGGGCCCGGATGATCGTCACGACCAGCGCCATCCCGAACAGTCCGTGCGCCAGGATCAGCGAGCCCTTGCCGAGCGACAGGCGTGGCGGTGGCTCAGCGGGCCACCAGGCCACTAGCAGCGGGTTGGCCAGATCGAACAGCGCCACGAGGGCAATGAGGGTGGCGATGCCGATGACGATGCCGGGGACGGTCAGCGCCGCGTAGAGCAGGCCGTCCAGCAGGAGGCGGGAAGTACCCTTCACCCGCTCCAGGCCCAAGGCAGCGGCCGTTCCGGCAAGGGTCGCCAGCATCGCGGACACGAGCGCCACGAACAGGCTGGTGCCGAGCGCGTTCAGCACGAACGGGTTGCCCAAGGCCTTGCCGTACCATTCCGTCGAACAGCAGGCGAAGGTCAGCGCGGAGCGTGAGGTCGTGAAGCTGAAGATCACGATCTGCACGATCGGGCCGTACAGGAACAGGAAGGCCAGAACGGCGTAGATCCTCATGCCGCGGGATCCGCCGGGCCCGAGCGCCGGATGCCCAGGCGCATGGCGACGGTGACGGAGACGAGCATGACGAGCACCAGCGTCGTCGCGATCGCCGCCCCGTATGGCCAGTTGCGGGACTGCAGAAACAGGTCCACCAGCGCGTTGCCCAGGAAGAAGACCTTTCCGCCGCCAAGCAGCTGCGGGATCAGGAACTCGCCCATCAACAGGATGAACACGAGCACGGCACCGGTCACCACACCCGGCAGCGAGAGTGGCAGCGAGACCTGCAGGAAGGTCCGCCAGGGTCCCGCCCCCAGGTCGTGCGATGCCTCCAGGAGGCGACGGTCCAGCTTCTCCAGCGCCACATAGATCGGGAAGACCATCAGCGGCAGATAGCCGTAGACGATGCCGACGGTGACGGCGAAGGGCGTATTGATGAGCCGGATCTCCGGCAGGCCCAGCATGGCCAGCCAGGACGGGATGCCCTTGGAGCCGAGCAGGAAGATCCAGGCATAGATGCGGATCAGCAGGCTCGTCCAGAACGGCACCAGGACGAGGACCAGCAGCAGCGTGCGCCAGCGCTCGGGCGCACTTACGGCCAGCCAGTAGGCCAGCGGATAGGCGGCCAGCAGCGTGATGACCGTACTGAGCGGCGCCAGGGTGAGGGTGTTGAGGAACGCGGTGCTGCGCGCTCCCAGGTTCGCGTACTGGGCCAGTGTCAGGGCGGGCGCGTAGCCGCCCGCAGGCGCACGCTCGCCCAGCGAGAACACCAGCATGACCACGAGCGGCAGGACGAGCAGGAAGAACAGCCAGGCAGAAGCCGGAGCGAGAAGAAACGCGGTGCTCCAGCGCCTGCCCATGGCGTCAGGCCGCCTTGAATCGCGCCATGATCTCGGCCCGGTTCGGATCGGTGAGGGTGGCCGCGGCACCGAACTCGAGCGCCGAGAGCAGATCCGCAGCCGGATAGAGCACCGGATCGTTCACCATCTCCTGCGGCAGGAGCGCCTTCGCCCGCGAGTCGATCGGCGGATAGCCGTGCGCTTCGACTTCCTCGGCATTGATGGCCGGGGTCTGCAGGAAGTCGATAAAGGCGTAGGCGGCCGCCTTGTTCGGCGCCTCCTTGGGAATCGCGAAGAAGTCGCTCCAGATCTCGCCGCCTTCCTTGCCCAGCACGTAGCTGAGTTCCGGCATGTCGCGGCGAAGCTGGGTGGCATCACCGGTCCAGCAGACCGTCATCCATGCATCCTCGGAACGGATCGAGGGCTGGTAGTCGGAGCTGATCGCGAACAGATGCGGCTTGGCGTCGAGCAGCAGCTTCTCGGCGTCGGCCAGTTCCTTCGGGTCGACCGAGTTGAAGCTGTAGCCGAAATATATCAGCGCATTGCCGATGGTGGTCAGCTGGTAGTCGTGCACCATGACCCGGCCGCTGGCCTCGGCCTGCGCCACGTCCCAGAATTCCTTCCAGCTCGTCAGCGGCTTGGTGAGCTTGGCCGTGTTCACCAGGAAGCCGGTGGTGCCCCAGTTCTTCGGCACGGCATACACGACCCCGTCGACGGTGCCTTCCGCCATGAAGCGGGCCTCGTTGGTGGCCGGGTCGAAGTTCGGCAGCTTGGACAGGTCCAGCGGCTCGATCAGGCCCAGCTCTGCATAGGTGCTGATCGTGTAGTTGGTCGGCACGAGGACATCCCAGCCGGTCCCGCCGGCCTGGAGCTTGGCCAGCATCTCCTCGTTGGACCCGAACGCGTTCAGCTGGATCGCCACGCCGGTGTCGGCCGTGAACTGATCGAGGTTGGCCTGGTTGTGGTAGTTCGGCCAGGTGGCGAGGGCCAGCTGGCTGCCGAGGTCGGCGGCATGCGCCGGGCGGCTGCGGAGCCCTGGCATGGCGGTGCCGAGCACGGCCGTGGCCGTGCCGAGGCCGGTCACCCCGAAAAAATGCCGGCGGGAGACGGAGCCCTTCTGCCAGCGGCGCAGCTCATGCAGGAATGCCTTGCGGTCCATGTGTCCGTTCCCCCGATCATGTGCCAGGCGCGAGAATGAGGGCCGCCTGGGGATCCCATTGCAAGGATACTTCATCACCTCGCTCGAAGCCGCCGCGTTCCTGCTCGATCGACTTCGGCACCATGACGAGAAGATCGCCGAAAACACCGGCATCCACCAGATATTCGGAATGCTCGCCCAGGAAGATCCGGTTCGCGACCACGCCGTCCAGCCCGCTGCCGTGGCCGCGGACGAGGCGGATCATCTCCGGGCGGATGGCGAGGACGGCCTCTTGGCCGAGGGGGCTGCTCTCGGCAGGGCGGCGGCCGCCGAACAGGAGGCCCGACACCTCCAAGGCGTCGCCCGCGATCCTGCCCTTCAGGAAGTTGGACTTGCCGACGAAGTCAGCAACCCAGCCATCCACGGGCGCGTCGTAGAGCTCTGTCGGACTGCCGGCCTGCACGATCCGGCCGGCACGCATGATGCAGATCCGGTCGGACATCGACAGCGCCTCCTCCTGGTCGTGGGTGACCAGGACGAAGGTGATGCCGACGTCGCGCTGCAGGTTCTGCAGCTCGATCTGCATGTCACGCCGCAGCTTGCGGTCGAGCGCGGCCAGCGGCTCGTCCAGCAGCAGCACGCGCGGCTTGTTGATGAGGGCACGGGCCAGCGCCACGCGCTGCTGCTGTCCGCCGGACAGCTCGTGCGGCCGACGCCGGCCGTAGCCGGGCAGCCGCACCAGCTCCAGGACCTTGTCGACCTGGCGCGCCAGCACCTTGCGGTCCGGACGCTTGCGGCGCTGGCGCAGGCCGTAGGCGACATTGTCGAACACGGACAGGTGCGGGAACAGGGCGTAGGACTGGAACACCATGTTGACCGGCCGCTGCCAGGGCGGGATGCCCACCATGTTCTCGCCGCCGATCCTGACCTTGCCGGCACTCGGCTGGTCGAAGCCCGCGATCAGGCGCAACGAGGTGGTCTTCCCGCAGCCGGAAGGGCCAAGGAAGGTGAAGAACGACTGGTCCTGGACGATCAGGTCCATGCCGTCGACCGCGCGCACGTCGCCGAAGGTCTTGCTGACCTTGTCGAACGAGACGGCGACGGTGTTGAGGGGCAACGGCAATCTCCAGACTACACTCTAGAAGCCGTTCAAGGAGTGGACGGCTGGACGGGATGGCGTCAAGGCGCCGCCTGATAAGCCAGGGTTTTTCGGGTTCGTTCATGCATTTTTCCGTGCGGGATGCCGATCTCCTTGCGGCCGCAGGTGCAGGGCAATCATCGATCCATCCTAGCATGAACGTAGTCGCGGGATCGCTGCTGAATCTCGCGCCCTCAACGCAAACGGCCGGCCATTGCCGGCCGGCCGTTCCGTTCTCGATACGCTCAGGTCAGGGCGGGCCGACCAGCGAGGCGATCTCGTTGAGCAGGGTCAGATCCGGGCCTGGCACGGCCGCGACCGAATCGGTGAAGTCGTTGGCGTCCAACTCCGTGTGATTCACCACGATGATGGTGCTAAGCCCGCTGCCGAGGCCGGCCTTGATCTCCAGCGAGTCGATGCCGCCGAACACGATCTCGTCCACATCGTCGTCGAAGCCGTTCACGACTTCGTCGCCGTTGCTGTCGAGATAGTCGAAGAAGTCCAGCTCGAAGGTCAGGATCTGGTCGCCGTTGCGATCGAAGTCCTCGATCACGTCGGTGGAATCGTCGTCGAGATCCTCCGTGACGTCGAACAGGTCGTCGCCAGTACCGCCGGCCAGCTCGTCGCTGCCATACTCGCCGGCTACCAGGTCGTCGCCCGATCCACCGTCCAGGTCATCATCGCCATCGCCACCGACGAGCAGGTCGGCGCTCGAACTGCCGGCCAGCACGTCGTTACCGGAGCCGCCGAAGATCGCGTCCTCGCCGCTGCCGCCGTTCACCTTGTCGTTGCCGGCATCGGCCGAGATGAGGTCACCCTCGATGCCGCCGTCGATGGTGTCGTTGCCGTCGCCCGCCGTAATGACGTCGGCGCCCGAGCCGCCGAAGATCTTGTCGTTGCCGGTATAGCTGAACGTGTCGCCGAGCAGGGGCTCCGGCAGGCCTTCCAGGATGAAGTCGTCGCCGTCGCCACCCTCGATCGTGTCGTTGCCGTCCGCACCGGAAAGGATGTCGTCGCCGGCATCGCCGCGGACGAGATCGTTGCCGTCATTGCCGTAGACGAGATCGGCACCGTCGCCGCCATAGGCCTTGTCATCGCCCTCGCCGGCATCCACACCGCCGATCCGCTCAAGGATCGCTTCGAAGAGGTCGTCGGCCGTCGACGGCTGGCCGCCGATGCCGCCGGTTAGCAGCGTCGACAGGCTGATGCCGTCGTTGCCGCTGCCGGCGGTGATGTAGTCGTTGCCGGTGCCGCCCTGGATCCGGTCGGTTCCCGATCCGCCGGCGATGACGTCGCGGCCGATCCCGCCATCGATCAGGTCGCGGCCATCACCGCCATAGATGCGGTCGTTGCCGCTGTCCCCGTAGATGGTGTCGTCATCTCCATCGCCGTTCAGCAGGTCGTTGCCCTGTCCGCCCTTGATGAGATCACGGCCCCGCCCGCCCAGAATGGTATCGTTCCCGTTATAGCCGGAAAGCTTGTCGTTGCCGTCGAGGCCGCTGATCGTATCGGAACTAGCCGTTCCGTCGATAGTATTGGCCTTATAGTCACCTGTAAGGATAGCCATTCTTCCTCCCAACCATGTGATTGATTCATGGCAGGGTGCTAATACGCAAATTCATCTACACATCAAATACAGAGAATAAAACTGCTGCTATTTTTGTAGCGATGCAATTCGAGGGCAAGCGGCGAGTGCCCGGCGCAGTGCCCCGCTGGCCAGCCTCATGCGGGGGCCGGACGAAAGCCACGGCAGCGGAGGGAACCTCACCGGTATCGCGGGCTTCTATCGCCTGGGATGGGCGGATCATGCTCCGGGGTCAGAATGCCATTGCTTCTCGTGTTGTCTGTCGAGGCAGCAGCGAGCCGTTCCTTCTGGGCTCGCGGCGATCATGCCGGTTGCTGCAGCGTCGGACGGCTCACCGCGGCTGATCGTTCGTGACGATACCTCCCGAAAGGCGCTGGTCATGATCACGCTGTCGCCTCCCACGGAGGTCTCGGGCCGGTCGGCGGTGCTGGTCGTCGACCTGGACGGAACGCTGACGCCCGTGGATACGCTCCACGAGAGCGTCCTGCAGATCTACCGGCTGCCGCCGGCAATGGCGCTGGCCGCCCTGCGTTCGCTGCAGCAGGGTAAGGCTGCGTTCAAGCGGACCGTCGCGGATGCGGTCGCCCTTGAGCACGATCTGTTGCCGCTGCGACCGGAGTTCCTGGAATGGCTGTCGGCCGAGCATGCCGCCGGCCGCCGGATCGTGCTGGTATCGGCCGCCGACCAGAGCATCGTCGACGAGGTGGCCAGGCGCCTGCCGTTCCCCGTCGAAGCTGCCATCGGCAGCGACGGGCTGGCCAATCTGAGCGGCGAGGCCAAGCTCGCACGCATCCAGGAGATGGTGGGCCGCGACTTCATCTATGCCGGCGACGCCGCCGTCGACCTTCCGATCTGGCGGGCGTCGCGCGGGGCCGTCCTGGTGGGACGCGGCCTCAGATATGAGCGGCAGCTCACCGACATCCCGATTCTCGCCCGTTTTCCCCATTCGACCGGGACGATCGCCTCCTGGATCAGGGCGCTCCGCGTCTACCAGTGGCCCAAGAACCTGCTGGTGTTCCTCCCCATCCTGCTGGCCGGCCCGCTCGCCAGCTGGTGGGACTGGATCGAGGGCGGCCTGGCATTGAGCATGCTCTGCCTGCTGGCCTCGGCCGGCTACATGGCCAACGACATCCTGGACCTTGCGGCCGACCGGCGGCATCCGACCAAGCGCAACCGCCCCTTCGCCAGTGGCGCCCTGCCGGTCGCCCACGGCGTGTTCGCCATTCCCATGCTCCTGCTGGGCGCCCTGATCATCGGGTTGTTCCTGCCGATCGCGTCGTCGATCGTGGGCCTGGCCTACTTGAGCGGGACACTCACCTACTCGATCGTCCTGAAGAAGATCGCGATCCTGGACACGATCGTCCTGGCCGGCCTGTTCACCCTGCGGGTCGTTGCCGGAATCGTGATCCTGTCGGTGCCGTGGTCGTTCTGGCTCCTGACCTTCTCCATGTTCTTCTTCCTGTCGCTGGCCCTGGTGAAGCGCTACACCGAGCTGCGCGAGGTCAGCCTGCGCCCCGAGCGTTCCATGAAGCGGCGCGGCTACTCCGTCGAGGAACTGCCCCTGCTCCTGTCACTCGGGACCAGTGCCGCCATCGCATCCACCGTGATCTTCGTCGTGTATCTGATCGAGGAGCAGTTCTCGCGGAACATCTATGCTTCGCCGGGCTGGCTCTGGGTGATCTTCGTCCTCTTGCTGTTCTGGCTGGGCCGGGTCTGGCAGTTGGCCGTGCGCGGCCAGATGAATGAGGACCCCTTGATCTTCGCGCTGAAAGACCGCCTGTCCCACGTCATGGGTGCTGCCACCTTGCTCATCATTCTTCTGGCGCGGCATGCATGAGCGTCCATAGTTCGGTTGCCGCCGATGCGGAGTTGCAGGCGCAGCGCAGCCAGGCCGGCCGATGGATCGGCTTCGGGATCGCCGCTGCCGCGCTCATGGTCGTCATTGCCTTCTATGTCGGCAGCGACGAAGTCCTGGCCTATGCCCACCGCCTTACGCCGGAGCTGATTGCGGTCCTGCTCGGCCTGTCCCTGGTCAACTACGCGATGCGTGCCTGGCGGTGGGACGTCTACGCCCGGCAGCGCCGCGTCCGGATCCCCTTTCTCAGGCATTCGCTCTATTACGTGGCCGGCTTCGCGCTGACCGTGACGCCGGGCAAGCTCGGGGAGCTGCTGCGCCTCTGGCTGATGCGGGAAGGTGACGGCCAGCCTTATGCCCGGACCCTGCCGCTCCTGGTCGCCGACCGGCTGGCCGACAGCCTGGCGCTGCTGGTGATGGCCTGCGTCGGCATCGTGACACTGCAGGGCGGGCTGATGTCGGCGATCATTCCGGCGGCGGTCTTCATCTTGGGCTCCTGGTGGCTCGGTACCCGGCCGCGCCTGATCATGGGGGCCGTGTTCAGCGTGCAGCGGCGGCTCGGACGCGGGCGCTCCAGCGTGCGCAAGCTGCACCGGCTGGCCTGCGAGGTAGCCCACCTGCTGCGCTCGGGCCCGTTCCTGTTCGGCCTGGTGCTGTCGCTGCTGGGCTGGTTCGCGGAGGCTGCCGCCTTGTGGTGGCTGCTCCATAGCCTGGATGCGGACCTGCCGCTGTTCATCGTCGTGTTCATCTTCGCCGCTTCCATGCTTGCCGGTGCGGCTGCCATGCTGCCGGGCGGGCTCGGCGGGGCGGAGATCTCCATGGTGGCGTTGCTGGTCGCCTTCGGTGTCGCAAGCGAACCCGGCATCATCGCAACGGCCCTCATTCGGCTGACGACGCTGTGGTTCGCCGTGGGGCTAGGCTTCCTGCTGCTTCCTGTCGCCATGCGCGTGGCCAGGCAACGGCGATGACGGCGTGGAAATCCATGGAGGTGTCCGGCTGGGGCCGGGTGCCGACCACGCGTGCCGAGGTGGCACGGCCCGAACGCGACAGCCAGCTCAGGCAGATCGTCCGCGAGGCGGATGGTCCGCTGCTGACGCTGGGTGCCGGTCGTTCCTATGGCGATGTGGGCCAGCCGGTGGAAGGGGGCAGGGGCGTGCTCGCCACGCGCCTGGACCGGATCACTGCCTTCGATGCCGATATCGGCCGCATCACGGTGGAGCCCGGGGTCACCTTCGCCGACCTGCACAGGCACCTGCTGCCGCGTGGCTGGCTGGCCCCCGTCTGTCCCGGAACGGCGTTCGCCACCATCGCGGGCGCGCTGGCAAACGACGTGCACGGCAAGAACCAAGGAGCGGCCGGCAGCTTCGGCGACCATGTCGACGCCTTCACCCTTCTTTCCGCCAAGGGCGAGAGCCGTTCGATCACCCGCACGAGCGATCCGGACCTGTTCCGCGCCACGATCGGCGGGCTGGGCCTGACCGGGATGATCACCTCGGTCAGCTTCACCCTGGTCCGCGTGCCGTCCAACGCGGTGCTCGTCCAAGAACAGCGGATCGGCGACCTCGATTCGTTCCTGGCCGCCTTCGAGGCGAAGAAGGACGCGCATTTCTCGGTCGGCTGGATCGATGCCTTGAGCAAGGGCAGGCAGTTCGGCCGCGGTCTGCTGGAGACGGCGGAACTGGTCTCGCCGGGGCTGCCCCCTGCGCCGGCCAAGAGCAGGACCGTGCCGTTCGACCTGCCGGCGGTCGCGATGTCGCCTCTGTCCACGCGCATGTTCAACGCGGCCTGGTGGCGGCGGGTCCCCGCGGACGGGCGCTCGCGGCTCGTGCCGATCCCGGCCTTCCTGCATCCGCTCGACGGTCTGCACCAGTGGAACCGCATCTACGGCAAGCGAGGCTTCCGGCAGTTCCAGTGCGTGGTGCCGTTCGACGATGGCCGGGCCACGCTGATCCGCCTGCTGGAAGAAGTCGCGCGGCATGGGCACGCTTCGTTCCTGGCGGTCCTCAAGGCGTTCGGGCGGAGCGGGCCTGGCATGCTCTCCTTCTGCATGCCGGGCTGGACACTGGCCCTCGACTTCCCTGAGCGGCCGGGTGTCCAGGAACTGCTCGCCAGGCTGGAGACCATCACCCGCGACGCCGGTGGCAGGATCTACCTGGCTAAGGACAGCCATCTGTCGGCCGAAGGGTTCGCCTCCATGTATCCGGCTCTTGGCCAGTTCCGGCAGGTGCTGGACCGGGTCGACCCTGATGGCCGCTGGCAGAGCGGGCTCGCTCGGCGACTGCGGATCCGGGAAGGGGGCTCCTCATGAGCGAGACCTGGCTGATCCTGGGCGGCTCCTCCGGACTTGCCCGCGCGATCGCGCGCGAGGTGGCGGGCCGAGGGCATGGCGTGCTGCTGGCCGGGCGGGATCTGGACGACCTGGAGCGCAGCGCTGCCGACCTGCGCGCCCGCTTCGGCGTGCCGGCTCACGTCGTCGCCTTCGACGCAGACAAGTGCCAGAGCCATGCGGGGTTCGTTTCGGAGGTGGCCGAGCTGGCATCCGGGCCGCTCACGCTGGTCCTGGCATTTGCCGTCATGACGCCTCAGGCCGAGGCGGAGCGCGATCCTGCCCAGGCGCTCGCGATGATCGACATAGGCTATCGCGGTGCCGTCTCGGTCCTGCTGCATTTCATCCCGCTCTTCGAGGCACGCCGGACCGGCCGCGTGGTCGTGATCGGCTCGGTCGCCGGCGACCGCGGCCGCCGCTCGAACTATGTCTATGGCTCGGTAAAAGCGGGGCTGGCCACCTTCACCGAGGGCCTGCGCGCGCGCCTGCTGGCGGCCGGGATCCCGGTCACGCTGATCAAGCCGGGCTTCCTCGACACGACCATGACCTGGCCGATGAAGGGCGGGCCGCTCATGGCCGCACCGGCCGATGCAGCGAAGGCGATCGTGACGGCAGCAAAAAAGGGGCGCTACGTCGCCTACGTGCCGTTCGTCTGGTGGGGGATCATGCAGATCATCAAATGGATCCCAACCGGCATCATGAAGCGGCTCTCCTTTTGACCACGCGAACAGCACAGGGGTGAACTTCCGGTGATGACGGGCAGCTTTCCGTGGAAGCCGGTGGACGCGAAGACGGCGTGGACGGTGGCGTTGGGCTTCGTGGCGCTGGCCTTCCTGCTTCGGCTGCCGACCCTGCTCTATTCCGTGCTCAATTACGACGAGAGCATGTATATCCTGATGGGCGACAAGATGCGGCAGGGGTTCCTGCCGTACACGGCCCTCTGCGACCTCAAGCCCGTCGGGCTGTTCGCGCTGTTCGCGCTGATCAGCACCCTGCCGGTGGATGGCGTCATCGCGATGCGGCTCGCCGCCGTCGTGGCGGTGGGCATGACCGCCTTCCTGCTCTGGCTGATCGCGCCCCGGATCCTAGATGACCCGCAGCGGCGGATCGGGACCGCTGCTGGGCTCGTCTATGTCGTGTTCATGCTCACCGTGGGCGGCACGAACGCGCAGTCCGAGCTGTTCATGAACCTGTTCTCGGTCCTGGGGCTGTTCTTGGCCCTGCTGGCCTCGGACCGGATCGGCCGTCCGCATCTGGGACTGATGGCGCTGGCCGGCCTTTCCTTGGGCATCGGCCTGCAGATCAAGCAGGTCGTGGTCTTCGACATGCTGGCCTATCTTGCCGGCTTCTTCCTGCTCACCACGCTGCGCTGGAGCGAGATCGGGGAGCGGCTGCGGGAATCCTGGCTGGCCTTGCTGCTGCTGGGCGCGGTCGCGGCCATCCCGACGCTCCTGGTCATCCTCGTCTATGTCGCTACCGGACACTGGGACGAATGGGTGGCGGGCAACCTCACTACCCATCGCGGCTTCTATGGCGACAACGGGCCGGCCGTCGCGTGGGAGGCCGGCTTCCACGTGATGGTCGAGCAGGCACCGCTCTGGCTCGCAGCCATCGCGGTCCTGGTCCTGGCACGCCGCCTGCTGGCCAACGAACTGGAGTGGCGGCCGCTCGCCTTCCTGTGGATCTGGATCGTGCTGATCGGGATCTGCCAGGTCTTCCTGCGGTTCATGTCGGACCACTATTTCCTGCAGTTCCTTCCTGCCCTCAGCCTGCTCACGGGCCTGCTGCTGGTCAGGGCCGTGCTGGATCGTGTCGAGGGGGCGAGCGCCCGCCGCGCGGTCCTGGCGATGCTCGTGGTGCTGGCCGTGTTCGCTGTGGCCAAGAACCCGATCATGAACGGGCTGTATGTCGCGCGGGACCGGCTTGCCGGCGAGAGCTATGCGGGCGATGCGGCACGGCAGGTGGCGGAGGACATCAAGCAGGACCTGCAGCCCGGCGATTCCCTCTATGTCGTCGGCTTCATGCCGATCGTCTACTACCTGACCGGTGCAGAGCCCGCGACCCGCTTCGCCTTCACCGGCCTGCCGAACCGGCTCTACCCCGGCCGCGACGGTTGTGCATGGGTCGAGCCGAAAGTGGAGCTGGAGCGGATCCTGGAATCCAGGCCGCGCTTCATCGTGGTGGAGCAGGGCGTGTTCTTTGCGGAACTGCCGCCGGACCTGAAGACCATGCTCGTCGACCAGCTGGACACCCAGTACCGCGAGCGCGCCAGCTTCGAGCAGCACTGGGTGCACCGGCTCTTCCCGTTCGAGCGCTTCGTCATGAACGGGGCCGCATCCGCCAAGGTCTACGAGCTGATCGACGCGGGATCCTGACCGGCGGCTAGACCGCCACCAGGCGCCGGACCTCGTCGGGATCGACCTCGGCGGCAGGCCCTTCCAGCACGATCCGCCCCCGGTCCATCACCAAGATCCGGTCGGCGTGGCGGAAGGCGAAGTCGAGATACTGCTCCACCAGCAGGATCGCCATCCTGCCGGTCCTGGCGAGGCCGGCCACGACCTCGCCGATCTGGTCGACGATGTTGGGCTGAATGCCCTCGGTCGGCTCGTCCAGCAGGAGCACCGACGGGTCGGTGACCAGGGCCCGCGCGATGGCAAGCTGCTGCTGCTGCCCTCCCGAGAGGTCACCTCCCTTGCGGTGGAGCATCTGCTTCAGCACGGGGAACAGGCGGTAGAGTTCCTCGTCGATGGCCTTGGCGCGCCTGGTGGCAAAGCCGGTCTGCAGGTTCTCCTCGACCGTCAGGCGCGGAAAGATCTCCCGCCCTTGCGGGACCAGCGCGACGCCGGCCCTGGCCCTTCCATGGGTCGGCAGCTTCGCAAGGTCCTGGCCATCCAGGCTCACTGTCCCCGCCTTGATCGGCAGCTGGCCGGCGATGGCGCGCAGCAGCGAGGTCTTGCCGACGCCGTTGCGGCCGAGCAGGCAGGTCACCTCGCCCTTCCTGAGCGACAAGGAAACACCGCGCAGCGCGATGGAGGCGCCATAAGCCAAATGGAGGTCGTCGACGGCCAGCATCAGGAGCGCCCCAGATAGACATCGACCACGGTGGGATCGGCACGCACGGATGCCACACTGCCCTCGGCCAGCACCCGGCCCTCATGGAGGACGGTCGTCTTGGCGGCGAGAGCTTCGACGAAATGCATGTCGTGCTCGACCACGACCACCGTGTGCTGGCCCTTCAGGCGCAGGATCAGGGCCGCGGTCTTTTCCGTGTCGGCGTCGGTCATGCCGGCCACGGGCTCGTCCAGAAGGATCAGCTTGGGGTCCTGGATCAGCAGCATGCCGATCTCCAGCCACTGCTTCTCGCCATGGCTGAGCGAGCCTGCGATCGTGGTACGGCGATGGGTGAGGCCGGTCACTTCCAGGATGCCGTCGATGCGCTCGGCCGTCTGGGCCTTGGTGCGCATCGCCAGGAGCGTGCCGAGCTTCTGGCCGCCCAGACTGGCAAGCTCCAGGTTGTCGCGCACGGAGAGCGCCTCGAAGACGGTGGGCTTTTGGAACTTGCGCCCGATCCCCAGCCTGGCGATGTCCTCTTCCGCCCGCCTGGTCAGGTCGATGGAGCCCTCGTACAGCACGGTGCCGGAGGTGGGGCGGGTCTTGCCGGTGATCACGTCCATCATCGTGGTCTTGCCCGCACCGTTCGGGCCGATGATCGTGCGCAGCTCACCCTTGCCCAGATACAGGGACAGGCTGTTCAGGGCCTTGAAGCCGTCGAAGTCGACCGTCACCCCGTCCAGGTAGAGGAGCGTGTCGTGCGGCAGGACGTCAGGCACCGACATGCTCGGCCTCCAGCTTCGTCGTAGTCACCTTGGTCCGCCGGAGGTTCAGGCCCGCCAGCGTGCCGATGACCCCCTTGGGCAGGAACAGGGTCACCGCCACGAACAGCGCCCCCAGGCCGAACAGCCAGAGCTCGGGGAACAGGCCGGTGAACCAGGATTTGGCACCGTTGACGATGAAGGCGCCGAGCGGGGCGCCGATCAGCGTCCCGCGTCCGCCGACCGCGACCCAGATCGCCACTTCGATCGAGTTGGCGGGTGCGAACTCGGAGGGGTTGATGATGCCGACCTGCGGCACGTAAAGGGCACCTGCCACGCCTGCCATCACTGCGGACAGGGTCCAGACGAAGAGCTTGGCCGCCAGGACGCGGTGGCCAAGGAAGCGGGCGCGCGATTCGGCGTCGCGGATGGCGATCAGGAGGCGGCCGAGGGGAGCATCGGCGATGCGGATCGAGAGCCAGAGGCCGATGCCAAGCGCCACCACCGACGCCATGTACAGGCCGATCCGCGTCTCGATCGCCTGGAGCGGGAAGCCCAGCAGGTCCTTGAAGTCGGTCAGGCCGTTATTGCCGCCAAACCCCATGTCGTTGCGGAAGAAGGCCAGCATCAGCGCATAGGTCAGCGCCTGGCTGATGATCGAGAGATAGACGCCGGTGATGCGCGAGCGGAAGGCGAACCAGCCGAATACGAAGGCCAGGAGGCCCGGCACGAAGGCCACCATGAGCAGGGCGAACGGGAGCTGGTCGAAGCCCATCCAGTACCAGGGAAGCTCTTTCCAGTTCAGGAACACCATGAAGTCCGGCAGGTCCGGGTTGCCGTAGACGCCGCGGGTGCCGATCTGGCGCATCAGGTACATGCCCATCACGTAGCCGCCCAGCGCGAAGAACGCGCCATGCCCCAGCGACAGCACGCCGGCCAGCCCCCAGACCAGGTCCAGGGACAGGGCGAGCAGCGCGTAGCAGACATACTTGCCGAGCAGCGGCACGGCGTAGTCCGGCATGTGGAAGGGCGAGTCCGTCGGGACCCACTGGTTCAGGAAGGGCACGATCACGAGGAGAACGGCCAGCACCGCGTACATCGCGACCCGCACCGGCGGCGTCAGAAGCGTCGTGCGCTCGGTCATGGTGGTCAGACCTCTGCGCTTCGGCCCTTGAGGACGAACAGTCCCTTCGGCCGCTTCTGGATGAACAGGATGACGATGACCAGGAGCAGCACCTTGGCGAGGACCGCGCCGGCGAAGGGCTCCATCAGCTTGTTGAGCATGCCCAGCGTGAGCGCGCCCACGACCGTGCCCGCGAGCTGGCCGACGCCGCCGAACACCACGACCATGAAGCTGTCGACGATGTAGAGCGTGCCGAGGTTCGGGCTGACATTGCCTACCTGGGACAGGGCGACGCCGCCCATGCCGGCCACGGCCGAGCCCAGCGCGAAGGTGAGCGCATCGACGCGGGCCGTGTCGATGCCGACGGCGGCGGCCATGCGCCTGTTCTGGGTGACCGCGCGCATCTCCAGGCCGAAGCGGGAGCGCTGCAGGACGAACCAGACGATCGCCAGGACCAGGAGGCTGAACACGATGATGATCAGCCGGTTGTAGGTGAGCGTTACGCCGGCGAACTCGACGGCGCCGGTCATCCAGGAGGGATTGGCGACCTCCCGGTTGGTTGGGCCGAACACCGAGCGGACGACCTGCTGGAGGATCAGCGAGATGCCCCAGGTCGCGAGCAGGGTTTCCAAGGGCCGGCCGTAGAGGAAGCGGATCACGCCGCGCTCGATCAGGAGGCCGAAGAAGCCGGCGACCAGCGCTGCGGCCGGGATGGCGGCAATTAGGTACCAGTCGATCATCGAGGGCGGCAGGTAGGTACGGAAGATCTGCTGGACCACGAAGGTCGCATAGGCGCCCAGCATCAGCATCTCGCCATGCGCCATGTTGATGACGCCGGCGACCCCGAAGGTGACGGCGAGGCCGACTGCCGCCAGCAGCAGGATCGAGCCCAGCGAGATGCCCTGGTAGAGGTTGACCGCGATGTCGATCCAGAAGCGCTTCTGGGCGATCGCCGAAAGCGCATCGTTGGCCGCGGCCTTCAGGTCCGGGTCCGCCTCGCTGCTGGCGAGCTCGGACAGGATGCCCTGGGCACGCGGGTCGAGCACGCCCGACAGCGTCTCGACCGCCGCCAGCTTCTTCGCCTTGTCCGTGCCGGACAAGGCGAGGATCGCCACGCCGAACCGCATCGTGCCGGCAACGGCCGGGTCCTGCTCGCGGGCAAGCGCTTCTTCCAGGCGGGTGAAAGCCTCCGGCGACCGGTCGCTCAGCAGCGCGTCCACCGCCGCCAGGCGCTGCGCCGGGTCCGGCGAGGTCAGGCCGAAGCGGCCGATCGCCGCCCGCAACTGCGTACGCAGGCGATTGTTCAGGCGGATCTTGCTGCCGTCGGTCGGCATCGGCGTCACGGCCGCCCCGGTCAGCGCGTCGGTCGCGCCGGCACTGGTCGCGATGACGAGCCGTCCGTCCGGCAGTTTCTCCAGCGTGCCGTCGGACAGCGCCTGGAGGATGCCGAGGCCGGCAGGATCGCCGCCGGACGCGATCGCCTCGATGGCGGCGCCCGTCGCCGCGAAGTCACGTGGAGAGAGTCCCGCCGACGCTTCGGACAGAGATGCGGCGGAGACGCTGCCGGTCCCGAGGGCCGACAGGACCAGCATCGCCAGCCACACACGCAGGAAGATCCGCATCTCGATGATGTCCGGCGCCGGCGGGACGGCCCGCCCGTACGTCCGGGGAGGTTGTCGGACGTACGTACGGGAGTCCTGCGATGGATCAGTAGGACGGCTTCTCGCAGCCGCCGCAGACCCAGGGATAGGTCCAGTCCGCCGTGAGCTTGGCGCTCTCGGGAATGTAGTCGGACCAGGCGTCGCCAGGCACGAGGTCGGTGGTTTCCCACACCGTCTCGAACTGGCCGTCCGGCTGGATCTCGCCGATCAGCACGGGCTTGGTGATGTGGTGGTTGGGCAGCATTTCCGAGATGCCGCCGGTCAGGTTCGGCGCCTTCTGGCCGATGATCGCCTGCCGCACCGCGTCCACGTCGGTGGTGCCGGCTTGCTCGACCGCCTGCACCCACATCTGGAAACCGATATAATGGGCCTCCATCGGGTCGTTGCTGACCCGCTTGGGGTTCTTGGTGAAGGCTTGCCACTTCTCGATGAACGCCTTGTTCTCCGGCGTCTCGACCGACATGAAGTAGTTCCAGGCGGCGAGGTGGCCGACCAGGCCGCTCGTGTCGATGCCGGAGAGTTCCTCCTCGCCGACCGAGAAGGCCACGACCGGAAGGTCCTCGGCCTTGATGCCCTGATTGCCCAGCTCCTTGTAGAACGGGACGTTGGCATCGCCGTTGATCGTCGAGACGACGGCTGTCTTCTTGCCCTCGTTGGCGAAGGCCTTCACGTTGGTGACGATCGTCTGCCAGTCGCTGTGACCGAACGGCGTGTATTCTTCCATGATGTCGGCGTCGGCCACGCCCTTGGCGTTCAGGAAGGCGCGCAGGATCTTGTTGGTCGTGCGCGGGTACACGTAATCGGTGCCGAGCAGCACGAAGCGGGTGGCGCCGCCGCCATCCTCGCTCATCAGGTACTCGACGGCCGGGATCGCCTGCTGGTTGGGGGCGGCTCCGGTATAGAAGACGTTGCGGGAGCTTTCCTCGCCCTCGTACTGGACGGGATAGAAGAGCAAGCCGTTCAGCTCCTCGAACACGGGCAGGACCGACTTGCGGCTGACCGAGGTCCAGCAGCCGAACACCGCTGCAACCTTGTCCTTGGCGATCAGCTCGCGTGCCTTCTCGGCAAAGAGCGGCCAATCCGAGGCCGGGTCGACGACGACGGCTTCGAGCTTCTTGCCGAGCAGGCCGCCCTTGGCGTTCTGCTGCTCGATCAGCATCAGCATGACGTCCTTCAGTGTCGTCTCACTGATCGCCATCGTGCCGGAAAGGGAGTGCAGGACTCCGACCTTGATCGTCTCTTCTTGAGCGAACACGCTGCCGCTCATCGTCATGGCCAGCGCGGACCCGGCAAAAAGGCCGAGCAGTTGCCGCTTGCTGCAGCTCCATTTCATCTAGTTGATCCCTCGACAAATATCGTCCGGCCACCAAGGGCCGCCCACGCCCGCTGCAGCAAGATGGATGCCAGGATTGCGGAACGGTCACGAAGTCGCCCCGGATGAAGAACAACCAGACGGCCACGTACCGCTGCACAGCTCACTGCCCGCGAAAGATGCAGATGGTCACGGAAGAGGCAGCGGTCGCCTCCTGCTTCGCTGGGGCGACGGTTCGCACCGGAGACTGGCGGCGCTGGAACAGGAGGCCCCGCTTCGGGCGCTGTTCCCCCGCGAGGTGGATGGCGCGGATGCGGTCGTCGTGAACACGTCGGGAGGGGTGGTCGGCGGCGACCGGCTGGAGGTGCAGATCGGGCTCGATGCCGGCACGCATGCCCTGGTGACCACCCAGGCGGCCGAGAAGTTGTACCGGTCGGCTGGCGCCACGGCGCAGATGGCGACGTCCCTGCAGGCAGGCGAGCGGGCCGTGCTCGCCTGGCTGCCGCAGGAGACCATCCTGTTCGATCGCTGCCGCGTCGAGCGGACCATCCGCGCCGACCTTCACCCGACCTCGACGCTGCTCGCGGCGGAGATGCTGGTCTTCGGAAGGCTGGCGCGCGGCGAGAGGCTTCGCGACGCCTTCCTGCGCGAAGCCTGGGAAGTGCGCGTCGGCGGCCGCCTTCGATGGGCTGAACGCTTCAAGCTGGAGCCGCCGAACGAGCCGTTGCTGGATGGGCTTGCCGGGTGCGGCGGGGCCAAGGCTCTGGCGACGGTGGTCTTCGCCGGACCGGAGGCGCCGGCCATGCTGGAAACGGCGCGCTCGACGCTGCGGGCGACCCCAGGCGTGCGAGCCGGCGTGACCGCCGTCAATGGCCTGCTGGTCGGGCGCTGGCTGGCGGCCGACCCGGCCGCACTTCGTCGCTCGCTCGCCCATACGCTCGCGGCTTGGCGTGGCGCGTTGCTGCGGCAGCCGGCGCGCCTGCCACGCCTTTGGGCAATATGAGCGCTTCGCCCGACCCTTCGATGCCGTTAGCCTGCTTGGCACGGGCGTTGCTCGTCGTAGCCGCGGATTGTAGCCGCGGACGACACGTCGACGTCGCTGACCGGGAGGCACGAACACCTTGGAACTCTCGCCCCGTGAGAAGGACAAGCTTCTGGTGGCGGTGGCCGCGATGGTGGCCCGGCGCCGCCTCGAGCGCGGCGTCAAGCTGAACTACCCGGAAGCGATCGCGCTGATCACCGACCATGTGCTGGAAGGTGCGCGCGATGGGCGCTCGGTGGCAGCCCTGATGGCCGACGGTGCCGGCGTCCTGCGCCGCGACCAGGTCATGGACGGCATCGCCGAGATGATCCACGAGGTCCAGGTCGAGGCGACGTTCCCCGACGGCACCAAGCTGGTGACCGTGCACCAGCCGATCCGCTGATGCAGCACTTCCTTTCCCGCGAACGGCTCGACCATTCGGAGGCCGCATGATTCCTGGCGAGTATGTCCTGGCACCCGGCGAGATCGAGTTGAACGCCGGCGCATCGGCCGTGACCATCGAGGTCGCCAACACGGGCGACCGGCCTGTTCAGGTCGGCTCGCACTATCACTTCTTCGAAACCAATGAAGGCCTGAGGTTCGACCGGGAGAAGGCGCGCGGCATGCGGCTAAACGTGCCGGCCGGGACCGCGGTCCGAATTGAGCCGGGGCAGATCCGGTCGGTGAGCCTAATCCCGTTCACGGGACGGCGGGTCGTCCAGGGGTTCCAGGGCAAGATCATGGGCGAGGTCGACTAGCATGTCCTATCGCATCGACCGCCAGTCCTATGCCGGCATGTACGGTCTCACGGTCGGCGACAAGGTCCGCCTGGCCGACACCGAACTGTTCATCGAGGTCGAGCGGGACCTCACGACCTATGGCGAGGAGGTCAAGTTCGGCGGCGGCAAGGTGATCCGCGACGGCATGGGCCAGTCCCAGGCGAGCCGCGCCGAGGGTGTCGTCGATACGGTGATCACCAATGCGCTGATCGTCGACTGGACCGGGATCGTGAAGGCGGACATCGGCCTGCGCGACGGCCGGATCCACGCGATCGGCAAGGCCGGCAACCCCGATACCCAGCCCGGCGTCGACATCGTGATCGGGCCGGGCACCGAGATCATCGCCGGCGAGAACAAGATCGTCACGGCCGGCGGCCTGGACGTGCATATCCATTGGATCTGCCCGCAGCAGATCGACGATGCGCTCTATTCGGGCGTCACGACGATGATGGGCGGCGGCACCGGGCCGGCCGCCGGAACCAATGCCACGACCTGCACGCCAGGTCCCTGGCATCTCGCCCGCATGTTCCAGGCGATGGATGCCTTCCCGATGAATATCGGGCTGTTCGGCAAGGGCAACGCATCCCGGCCGGATGCGCTGCGCGAGCAGGTGCTGGCGGGGGCCTGCGGCCTCAAGCTGCACGAGGACTGGGGTACCACGCCCGCAGCCATCGACTGCTGCCTGACCGTCGCGGACGAGATGGACGTGCAGGTCCTGATCCATACCGACACGCTGAACGAGAGCGGCTTCGTCGAGGACACGGTCGCGGCGTTCAAGGGCCGGACCATCCACGCCTTCCACACCGAGGGTGCCGGCGGCGGCCATGCGCCCGACATCATCAAGGTGGCGGGCCTGCCGAACGTCATCCCGAGCTCGACTAACCCAACCAGGCCGTTCACGGCGAATACGCTCGACGAGCATCTCGACATGCTCATGGTCTGCCATCACCTCGACAAGCGGATCCCCGAGGACGTGGCGTTCGCCGAGAGCCGGATCCGCAAGGAGACGATCGCGGCCGAGGACATCCTTCACGACCTCGGGGTGATGTCGATCATCTCCTCGGACAGCCAAGCCATGGGCCGGGTGGGCGAGGTGATCACGCGGACCTGGCAGACAGCGCACAAGATGAAGGTGCAGCGGGGGCGGCTTTCCGGCGAGACCGGTGAGAACGACAATCTGCGCGTGCGCCGCTACATCGCGAAGTACACGATCAACCCCGCCATCGCCCAGGGCATCTCCCGCCATGTGGGCTCGGTCGAGGTGGGCAAGCTGGCCGACCTCGTGATCTGGAAGCCTGCCTTCTTCGGGGTGAAACCGGACATGGTGCTCAAGTGCGGCACCATCGCGGCGGCGATGATGGGCGACCCGAACGCATCGATCCCTACGCCGCAGCCGACCCATACCCGCCCAATGTTCGGCGCGTTCGGCCGTGCCCTGCAGGAGAGCGCGGTCGTGTTCGTTTCCAAGGCGGCGCTCGAGGACGGACTTCCGGATCGATTGGGCGTCGCCAAGACCTATCTCCCGGTCGAGGACACCCGCGGTGGCATCGGCAAGGCGGCCATGAAGCTGAACGACGCCACACCTCTGATCGAGGTCGATCCCGAGACCTATCAGGTGCACGCCGACGGAGAACTGCTGACCTGCCAGCCTCTGGCGGTCCTGCCGATGGCGCAGCGCTATTTTCTCTACTGATCCGGCTGCTAGCTCCCATCCCTGCGAGGTATTCAGTTGGCACGTCGGCTTGTGGCACATGCACCATCGGGCGAATGGCCGGTGGATGAAGAGGTAGGCACGCTTACCCTGACCTATGATGATCGCCACCGCCGGCGTGTCCGCCTCATCTCCGACCAGGGCGTGGATCTGCTCTTGGACCTGCCGCGTGCCGCCGTGCTGGAGGAGGATGACGGGCTCCTGTGCGAGCAGGGCGGCTGGTTCCGCACGATCGCGGCAGCCGAGCCGGTCCTGGAAGTGCAGGGTCGCGATGCCACCCATTTGGCGCGGCTGGCCTGGCATCTCGGCAATCGCCACACGCCGGCGGAGATCCGCGCCAATGCGCTGCGGGTCCGGCAGGACCATGTGCTGGAGGCGATGCTGACCGGCCTGGGTGGATGCACGCGGCGTCTGGTCGTGCCGTTCACGCCAGAGCGCGGCGCCTATGATGGCCATCACCATGGTTGATCCCCTGCTGGACGACCGTTCCCTGCTGCGTCTGCTGGCCTGGTCGTCCCCATCCTTTCCCATCGGCGCCTTTGCGTTCAGCCATGGGCTGGAGGCGGCGGTGGAGGAGGGGCTGGTGACGGATGCAGCGAGCCTACTGACCTATCTGCGGCAGGCCTGCCGCCATGGCTCCGGTTTTGCCGACCTGGTACTGATGGCGCAGGCCTATCGGCGGGCAGACGATCCCGACCGGCTTACCGAGCTGATCGAGTGGGCTGCAGCGCTGCGCGGTACAGCCGAGCTGGCGCTGGAAGCCGGCATGCAGGGTGGCGCCGCGCTGCGGACGCTCAGGCTCGCCTGGCCGCATCCTGCCCTGGACGGCCTGGCCGAGCTGGCCCGCCAGCTTGCGGTTGAGCCGGTTCTGCCTGTCGTGAACGGGATGGCAGCCTGGGCGCATGGGCTGCCACTGCCCCAGGCCTGCCTGGCACAGCTGGCGGCGTTCTCCGCCAACCTCGTCTCGGCCGGCGTAAGGCTGGTGCCGCTCGGCCAGACCGACGGCCAGCGGGTTACCGCCTCCCTCGAACAGGATCTTCCGGCGGTGGTCGCCGATGCGCTGGCGACGCCGCTCGAGGAATTGGCCACCTCCACGCCGATGATCGATCTTCTCTCGATCGCGCACGAAACCCAGTACACGAGGTTATTCCGTTCATGAGCGGGCACGGTCCCCTTCGCGTCGGCATCGGTGGCCCCGTCGGGTCCGGCAAGACAGCGCTCACCGAGCAGCTGTGCAAGCGGATGCGCGAGCATTACGCCATCGCGGCCATCACCAACGACATCTACACGAAGGAAGATGCGGAGATCCTGACCCGGTCCGGGGCGTTGCCGCCGGAGAGGATCATGGGTGTGGAGACCGGCGGCTGCCCGCACACGGCGATCCGCGAGGATGCCTCGATCAACCTCCGCGCGGTCGACCAGATGTGCCAGCGCTTCCCTGAGCTGGAGGTGCTGTTCATCGAGAGCGGCGGCGACAATCTGGCCGCGACCTTCAGTCCGGAACTCGCCGACATCACGATCTACGTGATCGACGTCGCAGCTGGAGAGAAGATCCCGCGCAAGGGTGGGCCCGGCATCACCCGGTCGGATCTGCTGGTGATCAACAAGATCGACCTTGCACCCATGGTCGGTGCGTCGCTCGCCGTGATGAACCGCGATGCCGCCAGGATGCGGGGTGCCCGTCCGTTCGTGTTCACGCAGATCAAGGACATGCAGGGAGTCGACGAAGTCGCGGCGACGCTCCTGAACATGGGCGGACTGGAGTGGCGCCTGCCGGAAACGGCCATCGGCATCGAGGCGCGGAACCGGCTGGCTTTGGAAGGCGAGACCGCCCCTGCTTGACGTCGCCGCAAGCTGGTGGTGACTATCATGGGGTCCGGCCAGCGGCCGGGTGTCGCATCGATGCGGACGCGGTGTTCCCGTGGCCATGCGAGGAGCTACCTCCGTGCTGCGGCCTGCATCGGCCGCTCGTGTTCGAACGTGGGCCATGCGTCTCAGGAAAAAACAGCGTTTGTATGTGGTCGTCGGCAGCCTCGCCCTTCTAGGGGGAGCCGCCGCGCTCGTCCTGACGGCCCTGGACCAGAACGTCGCGTTCTTCGTCACGCCGACGCAGGTCGCTGAGCGGGAATTGCCGGAGGCTCGCAACTTCCGGATCGGCGGGCTGGTGGTCGCCGGCAGCGTGGCACACGATGCCGATGGCACTGTCCACTTCCGGCTGACGGACACGAAAAGCGAGGTGCCGGTCCAGTATGCGGGCGTCCTGCCCGATCTGTTCCGGGAAGGGCAGGGCATCGTCGCGCAGGGACAACTCGATGAGGCAGGGGTGTTCCTTGCACGCGAAGTCCTGGCCAAGCACGACGAAAGCTATATGCCCAAGGAAGTCGTCGATTCGCTCAAGGCGTCCGGCGTCTGGCAGCACGAGGCAGGTACACCCACCCAATGATCCCCGAACTCGGCCATCTGGCATTGATCCTGGCGTTCGGCCTGGCCTGCATCCAGGGCATCGTGCCGATGGCAGCGGCCTATCGGGGCGATATCGTCGGCATGCGGCTGGGCGCCAGCACGGCGATCGGCCAGTTCGTGATGGTGACGATCGCGTTCGGCGCGCTGACCTGGGCCTATGTCATCTCCGACTTCTCGGTGTTCAACGTCGCGGCCAACAGCCATTCCACCAAGCCGATGATCTACAAGATCAGCGGCGTGTGGGGAAACCATGAGGGCTCCCTGCTGCTCTGGGTCTGGATCCTGGCGATCTTCGGCGCGGCGGTGGCGGGGCTCGGGCGCAACCTGCCCTGGCCGTTCAAGGCGAGGGCATTGGCCGTGCAGGGGCTGATCGGGGCGGGCTTCCTGGCCTTCGTCCTGTTCACCTCCAACCCCTTCCTGCGGCTCGATCCACCGCCGGTGGACGGCAACGGCCTGAACCCGATCCTGCAGGACCCGGGCCTCGCGATGCACCCGCCGATGCTCTACCTGGGCTATGTCGGGCTATCGACCGCCTTCAGCTTCGCCATGGCGGCCCTGATCGAGGGGCGGGTCGATGCCGCCTGGGCACGCTGGCTTCGGCCATGGGTGCTGGCGGCCTGGGTGGCCCTCACGTTCGGCATCTCGCTCGGATCCTGGTGGGCCTACTACACGCTGGGCTGGGGCGGCTGGTGGTTCTGGGACCCGGTCGAGAATGCGTCGTTCATGCCCTGGCTGGCGGCCACGGCGCTGCTGCACTCGGCGATCGTCGTGGAGAAACGCGACACGCTGAAGGCCTGGACGATCCTGCTGGCCATCCTCTCCTTCGCCCTGTCGCTGCTCGGGACCTTCCTGGTTCGCTCGGGTGTGCTGACATCGGTGCATGCCTTCGCCTCCGACCCTACAAGGGGCATCTTCATCCTGGCCCTCCTGGTGCTGGCCATCGGCGGAGCGTTCGCCATGTTCGCCTGGCGGGCACCCGCCCTGCGCGCCGGCGGCAGCTTCGCCGCGATCAGCCGGGAGAGCGCGCTTGTGCTGAACAACGTCCTTCTGGCTACCGCCACCGGCACCGTGCTGCTCGGCACGCTCTATCCGCTGATCCTGGACACGGTCGGCGGGCCGAAGATCTCGGTGGGCCCTCCCTACTTCAACGCGACCTTCGTGCCGTTGATGATGCCGCTCCTGCTGGTCATGCCGATCGGCAGCCTGCTCGCCTGGAAGCGGGGGGACCTGCAGGGCGTGGTGCAGCGGCTGAGCGTGGTCTTCCTCATCGTGCTGGGCGCGGCCTGCCTCTGGCTGCTCATGGTCGACTGGCAGCAGATGGGCACGGCGCTGGGACTGGGGCTGGCGGCGTGGCTGATCCTGGGCGCGTTGGTGGACCTCGCCGAGCGGACGGCGCTGTTTCGCGGGCCGGCCGCCCAGTCCTGGCGCCGCCTGCGCGGCCTGCCGCGCTCGGCCGTGGGCGGCGTGATCGCCCATGCCGGCGTCGGCCTGCTGGTGCTGGGCATTACCGGCGCCACGACCCTGCGGAGCGAGCGGATCGCCACGCTCGCCGTAGGCGAGGCGGTCGAGCTGGCCGGTACAGAGGTGCGTCTGGTCGACGTGCGTGAGGAACGCGGGCCGAACTATATCGCGACGGTCGGCAGCTTCCGTACGGAACGGGCCGGACAGGTCCTGCACGAAATCCAGTCGGAGAAGCGGTTCTTCCCCGTCGAGGGCCAGCCGACGACGAAGCCCGGCATCATCACCTCGCCGCTCGTGGACCATTACTATGTCCTGGGTGACCAGGCGCCGGACGGGCGGTGGACGGTCCGCCTCTATCGCGAGCCGCTCGTCGTGTGGATCTGGTGGGGTGCGGGCATTGTCGGCCTGGGTGGCCTGATCAGCCTGTCGGATCGCAGGCTTCGTATCGGCGCTCCTGTGCCGGCTCGCCGGACCGGCCAACTGCCCAAGGGAGCGACGGCATGAGCGCCGCCGATGATGTCGCCGTGAGCACGAGGGACTCCGCTCGCAGGCTCGGGGTCCGCCACCTGCTGGCCGTGATCCCGCTCCTAGTGTTCGCGGCACTGGGGGTGACCTTCTGGCTGAACATGGGACGTGATCCAGGGCAATTGCCGTCCGCCCTCATCGACAAGCCTGTGCCGAGCTTCACCTTGCCGGCCATGCCCGGTCGCTCCGACAGTGGCCTGAGCGACGCCGACCTGCGCAAGGGCGAGGTGGTGCTCCTGAACGTCTTCGCCTCGTGGTGCGTGCCCTGCCGGATCGAGCATCCCGTCCTGATGCGCCTGAAGGAGGAGGGGATGCCGGTCTACGGCATCAACTACAAGGACGACCCGGTCAAGGGCGAGGCGTTCCTGGCCCAGCTGGGAGACCCCTACCAGAAGATCGGAGCCGACCGGAACGGCAGGGTCAGCATCGACTTCGGCGTATATGGCGTGCCGGAGACCTTCGTCGTGGACGGCGATGGGCGGATCCTGTTTCGCTTCCCGGGCCCGCTGACGCCGGAGATCTTCCAGGACCAGGTGCTTCCCGTCATCGAGAAGGCCAGGGGATGAGGTGCAGGCTGGCGACGCTGCTGATGCTTCTGCTTCTGGCGTTCGCAACGACGGAAAGTCGGGCCGCCATGTCGCCCGACGAGCAGCTGGCCGATCCTGTCCTGGAACAGCGCGCGCGTGTGCTCGGTCGGGAGCTGCGTTGCCTGGTCTGCCAGAACCAGTCGATCGACGACAGCGACGCGGATCTGGCCAAGGACCTCCGCCAGATCGTGCGGGAGCGCCTGGTGGCAGGCGACAGTGACACCGAGATCCTCGACTATCTGCAGGCCCGCTACGGCGAGTTCGTCCTGCTTCGTCCACCGGTCAGCAGTGCGACCTGGCTCCTCTGGTCCGGTCCGTTCATCCTGCTCCTGGTTGCCGGTACGGCTGCCTTCCTGTGGCGCCGGCGCTCCGGCGCGCCGAAGGACGAGGCGTGGACCCCGGACGAGCAGCGTCAGCTCGAAGCGGCGCTCGGTCGGGACGATGGAGCAGCGGGCTCACCCGGCACCCGCTGACGAGCGGCGTCACCGGCGGAACCGTTGCCGGTCAGCCTTGCCCTTCCTTCAGCCGCGGCATCAGTTCAGCAAAGTTGCAGGGGCGGTGGCGGATGTCGAGCTGCCAGCGCAGGATCTCGTCCCACCCATCGCGACACGCACCGGGCGAACCTGGCAGGCAGAACAGGTACGTGCCATTGGCGACGCCCGCGCAGGCCCTGCTCTGCAGGGCCGAGGTGCCGATCTTCTCGAACGAGATCATCCGGAACAGTTCGCCAAAGCCCGGGATTTCCTTCTCGACCACCATCGCCAGGGCTTCCGGGGTGACGTCACGCCCGGTCACGCCCGTGCCCCCGGTGGAGATCACCACCTCGACGCCGGGATCGTCGATCCAGCGCCTAAAGCGCTCGGCGATGACCGGCGCCTCATCCCTGGCGAGATCGCGGTCGACCAGTTCATGACCGGTGGCCCGGATCCGCTCCTCCAGCGTATCGCCGGAACGGTCGCTGGCGCGGTCCCGGCTGTCCGATACGGTCAGCACAGCGATGCGCAGCGCCTTGAAAGGATATGTCTCGTCGATCCGGCTGGGCATGAAGCGTCTCAGCTCTTCTCTGCTGTCTGCACCTTGCGGCTGGTGCCCTTGTAGGTCGGCCAGCTTCCGAGCCGGAGCTCGTCGAGCGAGGTCGCAGCCTGCTCGAAGCGCTCCTGATAGGCCCAGTAGGCTGCCAGGACCCTCTTCACATAGGTGCGGGTCTCGGTGAGTGGAATGCTCTCAACGAAGTACAGCGGATCGTCGTTGCCATCGTTCCGCTCTCGCCACTGGATGACCCGGCCGGGTCCGGCATTGTAGGCCGCTGCCAGGAAGATCAAGTTGGAGCCGATCTCCTTCTGCTTCATGAGCTGCTTGAGATAGGCTTGACCCATCTTGAGATTGATCAACGGGTCGTGCAGGTCTTCGGCGCTGAAGGCTGTACCGTCACGCTTGGCGATGGCTGCGGCCGTCTCGGGCATGATCTGCATGAGGCCCCTGGCACCAGCCGAACTCGTCGCCAGCTCGTCGAAGCCGCTTTCCGCCCGGATCACCGCCAGGACCAGCGCCCGGTCCAGCTCGAAATGGCGCTTTTGCAGCTTCGGCACCGGGTAGCGCTTGTCGGGCAGGTCCACCGCGGCGACGGAGATGGTCGCGACCGCTTCCGGCGGGAGCTCCAGCAGTTCGGCCAGCTTCCAAAGGGCGTCGGTCAGGTTGGGGTCGTCGTGGCGACGAGCCAGCGACGCGATCTCGATCTCCGCCAAGTCCGGCCGATCGATCTGGCCCAGGGCCAGGGCCCGACGCCCTGCCGCGTACTTGAGGAGGGCCAGGACCGACCCGCTGTCCAAGCCCGGCTCTTCCGCCATCGATGGCAGGGGATCGCCGAGCACCGCCTGCGCAAGGCGGCCATAGAAACTGTCCCCGGTCGCCGCGGCGAGGCGCATGAAGCGCGGAACGAATTGCGGGCGGTTGGCGGCGAGGCTAGCGCGGGCTGCCCAGAAGGCGCCCATCGCGGCCTCGGCCGGAACGGCTGTGCGGCGGTTGGTGAAGTCGGTGAAGAAGCGCTGGGCGTCCGCATAGTACTGGATGCGCCATGCGGCGAGACCGGCGGTCCAGGCCATGGCCGGAAGCACCGCGGCCGAGCGATAGGCGGCTACACTGGTGAGCTCGTAGGCGCGCTTGTTCTCGCCGGCCGCCAGCAGGGCCTGGCCCACCTGCCAGCGGGCGATGTCCAGCTCCGCCATGTCCAGCAGCGGAAGGATCTCCGGGCGGCTCAGCGCGGCCTGCGCCTCGTCGAGCTTGCCCTGCCGGATCAGCTGGGGGATCTGGCGTCGCCAAGCCGTGACCTTACGGGCGATCGCCTTAGGGCGCTTGATGGAACTGGTGTAACTCTGGCCGTCCTCGACCACTTTCGCGCTGGGCTCGTGAGTGGCTGCGAGGGAAAGAGGCCGCGGTATCGATGCGCCGGCAGGGCGGCGCTTGCGCGCCAAGGCGTAGACCTTCTCGGCCTGCGGGTGATCGCCGTAGAGGATCAGCCACTCAGCCAACTCGCCGAAGCTAGGCTTGTAGTCCCGGCGCTCCAGGTAGCGGGACGCCAGCAGGTGGCCCAGCAGCAACCGGTTCTCCACGTGCACGGCCAGCCGGTCGACATCCTGGCGCCGGCCCTCGGCCTCCAGGGCGAACAGGCGGCGGTAGAGCTCCGCATCGCTTTCCGACAACGGACGCGGCAGCACGGTCCTGTCCGGATCCTCGGACCCGAGTTCCGGCGTGAGCCTGGCAACCCGGACATCACCTTGCTGCGCGGCACCCAGCGGTTGCGCTCCGACTGCCGCTGCGGGTTCGTCCGCCAGGGCCGCCGTCGAGATGCCTATCATCAACATCGAAACGAGCCACGATCGCGCCGACCAAACGCGACCGGGTGGTCTCTCAAGCGGCATGGGTCCTCCCCCTGTCGTTTCGCCCGGCCCCGCGACCGGACGATCTGGTCCACCCGTCCAAATGTCTTAGTGATGCCTCCCTTCCGGGACCGATGCCCCGCTGATCGTGTCCAGGCGCTTCTTGAGCTGGATCAGGTCCCGCCAGACCAATTTCTTCTGGGCCGGATTGCGCAGGAGGTAGGCGGGATGAAAGGTGACGAGGGTGTCGACCGGGTCGGCCGGCCAGGATGGCTGCCAGGCCCGGAAGGTGCCCCGCAGCCGGGTGACGCCCTCCTCGAGGCCGAGCAGGGTGCGGGCGGCGGTGCCGCCGACGAACAGGATGACCTTGGGCCGCACCAGTTCCAGCGCCCGCTCCAGGAAGGGTTGGCAGACGGCGATTTCCTGGGGCGACGGGGTGCGGTTGCCGGGCGGACGCCAGAACAGGCAGTTGGTGATCCAAAAGCCGCTGCGGTCCAGTCCGATGGTGCCGAGCATGCGGTCCAGCAAGCGGCCGGACGGGCCGACGAAGGGCTTGCCCTGCCGGTCCTCCTCCGCACCGGGTGCCTCGCCGATCAGGACGATCGGGCTCGCGGGATTGCCATCGGCAAAGCAGAGGCGCGTGGCCGTCTTCTTCAGCGCGCAGCCCTCGAAACGCGCCAGCGCGTCTTCCAGGGCGGCGAGGTCGGGACAGGCGGAGGCGATCTGGCGGGCAGTGGCGACGTCGCCGCCCTCGGCTCGTCGAGGCGTGCCGAGGATGGGCAGTACAGCCTGTCTGGCGACGGGCTGCCCGACGTTCGGCGGCGAAGGAGGCATGGCAGCCTGGAGCGCGTCGGACGCCCAGGACGGAGACGACCGATGCGACGGCACATCGGCCACGGGGCGAGCGTTCAGGTCGGCAGGATCCGCCACCAGATCCACGGCGCCCGCTGCATGTTGCCATGCAAGCCAAGCACCGAGCTGGCGGATCTCGCCCTCGTCGCGATGCAAGCCGTTTCCTTCCCCCACCCGGTCCGGAGCCGGCTGCCCGCGAACCGATGGCGGCAACCTATGCTGCCGCCTCCAACTGTCCTGCGCGCGTCGGTGCCCTTCTGCGAGGGTTGTCCCGGCGCGCGAAACTCGCCGCAATCAAGGCAGGCGATCGGCCGCGAACCAAGATGGTCGAAGGACCGCCGATCGTCGCGGCGGCAGCCTGCGTCGATCAGATGTCCTTGTAAGGAACCGGGCGGCCCTCGCGGTCGGCGACGAGCTTGCCACTCTCGTCCTGGGCTGCGATGTAGCGGCCGTGACCGACGGCGGTACCCACATACAGAGCGGGCTTGATCTTCTTGCCGTCATAGGTCTTGGCGGGCTGCGCGGCACCGCGCGCCGAGGGGTCGTTCTTGCTCTTCGAGGTCTTCAGCATCGATCCGGATCCGATAACACGACGTCGTTGCGACAGAAGCCTGCCAGCGCTGGCAGGTCAGCTTGGCGTGTCTTGACCTGATCGTCTCGCCACGTCAAGCGTCCGACCTCCATCAGCGGCGTTTCGGAGAGGCGGTTGAACGGGCATCGGGCGGTTCCTTCAAGGGAAGTCTCCGT
>NZ_DATAGQ010000105.1:0-3862 GCF_036263595.1 Geminicoccus sp.
CGCTCAGCCGCAGAACCTCGTCGCGGCTTGGGGGAAGAACGCCGCGTACCACTTCGTGTTCACCCGCCAGAACCGAGGCAAGCTCGATGGGCTCACACGTCTCGTCGAGCGCGGGCTGGTGAAGCCCGTGATCGGGGCGACGCTGCCGCTGGCACGGATGGGAGAGGCGCACGACGTTCTGGAGAACGGCACCACGCGGGGCCTGCGCGGCAAGGTCGCGATCGATGTGACGGGCGAGGCGCTCGCCTTGCCCTCCGTTCGGCAGGCCGCCTGACGCATTGCGGGGGTCGACCGGCAGTTCCTGGCGCCGGTTGCCCCCTCGTTCCACTCGGGAAAATTGTGATGGTGACTTAAGTTGGGGAAGGTGGGGTCAGGTCTTGCGTTCCCGCACTGCCCAACTGCCAGACCTTCCGCCCGCTTCAGTTCTGCATGATACCTTCCCGTAGCTCAGGAAGGTCTTGCTCGTGGTCGATCTGCCGGCTTGGCAAGCAAGGATCCCCCACCCCCGGAGGTCACGGACCATGGCCCGCCCGCTTCGCCTGAAGTTTCCTCATTACCTTCTACCATGTCACGTCCCGCGGCCATGCGCGGGCCGCCATCGTCCTTGACGATGCATGTGGGAGGTGGGGTCAGGTCTTGCATGCCCGCACCTTCCCGCTTCTGGCACCTTCATGTTGGTCGGATCCGCGTACCTCGCACGCCGCCATGGCGCACGAAGGCCTTGCTCCCCTCGATTCTGCCCGCATGGCAGCAGCAATCTCTCGTCCTTCACCCTGCACAGCGACGTCGTCCATGGGTCGAGCCCGGCGGTCTAGAACCTTCTGGACGTGAGTTCTCGGATCCCTGGCGGCCTCTCCCTCAGCCCTATGGCCCCTGGTCGTCGTGCAGTAGCCTGTTACACGGAATGACGGGACATGATGAAGCTGAGGAAGCAGGCGATGCCGACCATGGCTGTCACGTTGCGAAGCATCCCGGATACCGAGGCATGTGTCGGATGGGCAGGTCCCTATTCGGTCGTCGTCGATCCCCCGGAAGGGAAGGCAGGCGGCCTGGGCCTCGGCTTCAATGGCGGTCAGTTGCTTGCCCTGGCCATCGGCGGGTGCTTTTGCAACGACCTCTATTATGTGGCACATGCCATGGAGATCCGGCTACCAGCGGTAGCGGTCGATGTCACGGTGACGTTCGACGGGGAACCACTTCTTGCAACGGCAGCTACGGTCCGGATCTCGGTTGAACCGGTTGACAAGAACGCCGACACCGCGGCCTGATCGAGCGCGCCAAGGCAACCTCCACCGTGAGCAACTCGATCTCGCGCGGAATGACGGTCGAGGTTTCAGAAAGGGTTCGCTGATGTTGGCTGGCTCGCCGGGGAAGCTGGAAGCCGCCCTGAGCAGCGCCGGCTTGCAGCACATCAGGATCGGGCGGCAGGCATGATCGACGTGGTGGCGGCACGGGTAGCGGCGGGCCGGCGGCCCTGACCCGGGACAGGCGGTAGCCACCACCTTCGCGCGATGGCGACGAGGATCCTTCACGTTAGAAGCCATGATCGTTCCTCAGGCGAACGAACGAACATCCTGCATTCTCTGCCCAGGTCCTCGCAAGCGTATCGGTCGACCACTCAATGGACGAGAACCTGCGCAGCCTGCTTCGTCTTCTGGATGGCTTCCGCTGCGTTGACCACCGCGGAGGAGATCTCCTCGATGTTGGACGAGACGGTCGAGACGGCACCGGATGCCCGTCTGCATGCTGCTGGACATGCTCTGCGTCAGGGCATTCTGCTCGTCCACGGAGGAAGAGGTGAGGGTCACGCTTTCTCGCACCGTCGTCACGGCCTGACGAATGGCCGAAAGCGCCTCGGCGACCTCGACCGACGTCGCCTGGATACCGTTGATCTCCGTGGAGATCTGCTCGGTGGCCTTGGCCGCCTGAATCGCCAGATCCTTCACCTCCGAAGCCACGACGGCAAATCCTCTGCCGGCTTCACCCGCCCTGGCCGCCTCGATCGCCGCGTTGAGGGCGAGAAGGTTGATCTGGCTGGCGACCTTCCTGATCAGTTCCACGATCCGGTTCATGGCCTGGGCAGCACTGGCAAGTGTCTCCGTTCTCCTGCTGGCGGCCATCGTCTGCCCGAACATGTCCTCGGTGGCGTCGCGCGATCTGGCCATGCTCCGGGAGATTTCGGCGATGGAGGCCGCTAGCTGTTCCGCGCCCGCCGCAACGCGCTGCACGTGATCCAGCGTGCTGGCCGCGGCCGTCGACGCCAGTCGCGACCCGGATGTCGACAGATCGATGGCCCGCTCGATCTCGGTGAAATTCTGGTCGATCAGGATCTTCAGATGGCTCAGGAGCTTGACCTGCGAGGTGACGTCGGTGGCGAACTTTACCACCTTGGCGACCTTGCCGTGCATGTCCAGGATCGGGTTGTAGGCACCCTCGATCCAGATCTCCTTCCCGTCTTTGCCGATCCGCTTGAACTGGGCCGCCTGGTACTTGCCGTCCCGCAGGTTCTTCCACAACTCCACATAGTCCGGGCTGTCCCGGTGGGACGGTTCCACGAACATGCTGTGGTGCTTGCCGCGGATCTCGTCGAGCGTGTACCCCATGGCTTTGAGGAAGTTCTCGTTGGCATCGACAATGATGCCGTCGATGGTGAACTCGATCACGGCCTGCGACCGGCTGATCGCGGCCATCTGCGCAGCATAGTCCAGGTTGAGCAGTCGGTGCTTGGCATCGGCCCACTCAACGACGAAGCCGATGCGCTTGCCGCGCTCGACCAGCGGCGTCACCAGGAGGTCGAACGCCCAGGGTCCGACCTGGATCGTGGCACTGTGAGGCTTGTCCAGGGCACCCAGCATCTTGCGCTGGTGGGCGGGGTTCTTGTGAAAGATGTCGATATTGCTGCCGACCAGCTTGTCGACGCTGAACTTCGGCAACTCCTTCTTCAGGTCGCTCTCCGCGTCGCGCATGAGCCTGACGACGGCATCGTTCATATAGATGATGTTCAAATTGCAGTCTGCGATCATCACATTGGCACGCAGCATCCCGAGGGCAGTGTTCATGACCCTCGACCCGCCGTTTCCGCTTCTGCCAAACACCATCAGGCTCCTCGACGCTTCGATGTCGCCAGGATGCCAGCCAAAGCTTTACGGTTGATGAACGGCGACCAAGAAAACGGCAGCCAGGCCAAGTGTGCGGAAGGCAGGTCCTGCCTTTTCGTCCTTGCCAGCATCTGGCCCCTCGCTCCGTCAGCTCCACATGACGCGTCGCCACAGCTCAAGAAGGCCTTGCTCGTCTCTGCCCCACCGGCCTCGCGGGGGACGATCAGCGTCGATGGCGTTCACAGGTCACGGTCCGGCCGCTTCGGCTGGAGTTCCCGGCACCTTCCACTAAGCCATAGCCTGTAGCGATGCATGGGCAGCCGTCGTCCTCGACGAGGATCGCCAGCCTTGGTGTCGATCCTCAACAGCGGCGGTGCTGCGCCGAGGCCGGCGCCGGAAGACGCGGCACCTACCGCCCCGCCACGCCTGCCCCACCCATCCCCATCATCCCCTGCACCATCGCCGCCAGCGCCGCGCCCTGCACCAGGTCCGTATCCCCCGGACCGCCAAAGTCGATCAGCACCCGCAGCCTGACGATCCCCTTCTCGATCCCCGCCACCATCGCCAGCAGCTTCCGCCCCCCATCCGACCGGCACTGCTCCTCCGCGCGCCTGGGCAACGGCACGCTGCCCATCAGCAAGAGGTCGCCTGTCCGCAACAGCGTATGCGCCGGGCTGAAGAACCCCGGCATCAGCATCTCCTCCACCGGGCAGTTGTCGCCATAGGCCCACATGGCCCACTCGTTGCCGCCTTGCACGCAGAAG
>NZ_DATAGQ010000106.1:0-6128 GCF_036263595.1 Geminicoccus sp.
TGGGCTGCTGCAGGCTTGGATAGACGACTACAACAATCTCCACCCACACTCGGCGCTGCGCTTCCAATCACCCGCCGAGTTCCGCAAACTCAGTGCTTAACCCAACCCTGGCTCTGTCCGGCCAAACGGGGTGCACTCCAGCCGATCTCGTGGTGGCTATGGCACCAAAGCCTGCGTAATCGCGGATGGCTTTGGGCGCGCTATCGCTTTCAGCCTGGCGCCGGGACAGGCGCATGAACTGCCCCAGGCCATCGGCCTGCTTGCCCGCCTGCCGGCCATGCCACGCTGGGTCGTGGCGGATCGCGGCTATACCAGCCATGCCTTTCGGAAGCACATCTGGAACCTGGGGGCACGGCCCGCCATCCCACCACAGCGGCACGAGGCACCGGTCGCCTGCCCCAGCTGGATCTACAACAATCGCAACCGGGTGGAGCGCCTATGGGCACGCCTCAAGGAGTGGCGTGCCATCGCTACCCGCTACGAGAAGACAGCCAGCTCCTTCATGAGCGTCCTCTGTCTTGCGGCAGCACTCGACTGGCTCAAAAGCTAACGGGGCCTAGAAGATACTCCCGCACAATTGAACAATCCGGCAGGTATTATCGTGCAGAAGAGCGGAGGAAGAACAAACTTGGCGCTAAAGGCTCAAGAGGTTGCCGAGAATCACGTGGTTGTCATATATCAAGTACCAATCATGAAGTGGTAGAAGCATGAGCATTCTCGCTTACCGCCTCTGGTCTGCGTCGCTTTATCATCTGCGTCATGGTACCTCGAGATAGAGCGAGAAGAAGAAAGATTTCTAAGCCGACTCAAGCACGCAATGAGGCAGCACCAGTTGTCCGAAGCTCTGTGTAGACGGTCTAACCCCCTGCCCTCTTTACCGCAGGCGTACGAGGTACCGGCACAATTTTATTGTCCGAATTTGGTGGATCATGGCAACGACCTCATGAAGCCCTCCGCAATAGAAGCTAGCCCCAGCATGAGATCATTAGGGAAGCATCCGCCCGCCTGCAATCAGGTTCACCTAGTGCGATGACATGAGCCAGAGCCCCGGTTCTGCGCGGCCCGTCAAGATCCCGGAGAACAACTATGGTGTTCTGATACTGATATTGTGTAATTATTTCGTACTGATATGTTTTTGTATCCAAATATAAAAATATATTAGTGCCGTCATATCATTATGGAATGAGCCAGAAATATCGGAACACATACCTACTAAAATAGTGTGATTGTTTGGTTCTTTGGTATCAAACCACCATTGCACAAAAAGTTTTTGGTATGAAACATCCGTAGTATGATGGCACCAATATGCCACTGTAGCATGGAATAAATCTGCCAGGGAAGTTGTACGTCTTGCACATGACCATACCTCCCATCTAGGGGTTCCCGGGTCACCGCTCCGTTCTCGCTAAATAGGGGCCGCATGCTGGGACAAACATATCAAGGTACCATGGTACCATGGTGCTCTGGTTCTTTAGTGGAAGCGCAATGCAGGTAATTGCGATGGCTGCGCAAAAGGGCGGGGTAGGCAAGACGACCATCGCCGGCCATCTCGCCGTCGAAGCAGAACGGCAGGGCTATGGCAAGGTCGTTCTGATTGATACAGATCCCCAGGGGTCACTGACAGCTTGGTATAACGTGCGCGAGGCAGAGCGCCCGGTGACGGCGGTCGTCAAACTTGACGACCTGAAGGGTGACCTGAGGCGACTAAAGGGGAGGGGGTTCGATCTAGCGATCATCGACACTCCGCCGGCGCTGACTGCCCAGATCGTTAAGGTGATTGAGGTGGCCGACTTGGTGGTGATCCCGAGCCGACCAAGCCCGGTCGACCTGCGCGCCATCGGCACCACGGTGGACCTCGTGGAAGCCCTGAGGAAGCCCATGGTATTCATCCTGAATGGGGCAACCCCTCGGACTCGCATCGCTTCATCCGCCATCATGCTGCTCTCCCAGCACGGCACAGTAGCCCCGGTGCCGCTCCACCACCGGATCGACTTCGCCTACAGCTTCACCCATGGCCAGACGGTCCAAGAGTTGGACGCCAACGGCCCCTCAGCCAGGGAGATCGCGAAGCTTTGGGAGTATCTGCAGGATCGGCTCAAAAAGGTAAGGAAGGCGACATGAGCAAGAACCGTGGCGACCTGCTGGGCGACGCGCTGATCCCGCGCAAGGGGGCCGTCCAGACGAGCGTACGACCACCAGAAATTCATCTGCCGAAGCCGGTGGGCGGCAGAGGGGATAAGCCCCAGGAGGCCTCACCGCTGGAGCCGGAGCGTACACTTGGCATGACCTTCCGGATGAGTGAGACCACCCTTGGCCGCCTCAAGATGTGTGCGCTCCGCACCCGGCGGACGCAGCAGCAGGTGCTCGCCGACGCGCTCGAGCAAGAGCTAGCCAAGACTGGTTTCTAACCACCGACATACCTTGGTTGATTGATACCAATTAACCAAGGTACCTAACGCATCTCGGTCCGCTTGCACATACCGAAGACGCGTTTGCCTCAGGCCTATTGCACTGGCAGGAAAGTTACGTTCAGCGCAAAAATGCCCCCGGCGACCAGCGAAATGTTCTACGAAATCGCTCGCCAGCAGGGCTGGAAGATAAGCGAATCCCATGAATATGCCATCCGCACTCCATCGTCAGTTTGCCAAATGATCCACTGGACTCTTGAGACAGCCATGCACGACGGCTCATAGTTAGACGGGTTGTCTACAGGCTTACCCAGGACTCTTGAGACTTCTGTCTGGACTCTTGAGACAGCTGGGATCAGCCAATCAGTAACTTGAGGAGTTATCCCCTGGATTCCTGAGACCATCCTAATAGGAGAATCTAGTATCTATACAAATAGGTTTGTCACAAGAGTCCAAATTGACGAATGGAGGACTTTACCCTCCAACTGCTTGACAGGTTCGGGGGTCGCTATGGGTACCGTTCACAAGCTGATCGAGGATCTAGGGCGGCACGGAGCTCTACAGGCTGGCGCCGACCGCCGTGCAGTTGAAACCGCAATTGCCTACATGTCCGACGAAGATACAGGCATCGGGTTCCTCTACAGTGGATGGTGTCAAGCAGCACTTCCGCACAAAAAACTGGCCGATGATCAAGTTTGGAAGGTCAAGACTGAGCGAGTCACGCTTGTCATAGAACCAGGTCGGGCCAACCTGCCGGGTGATGACATGAAGTGGATAGGGGTACCCTATGGATCTCGTGCACGCCTGATCCTGCTATATCTTCAAAGTGAAGCACTTAGGACTCAAAGCCGAGATATTGAACTTGGACGCTCGCTCCATGCGTGGCTAGGCAGGCTGGGGATTCCGATCGGCGGCAAGTCATTTAAAGATGTTCGAGAACAGGCTGATCGACTGAGTCGGTGCCGTTTAACCTTTCATGTAAAGTCCGGGGGGCTTGTAAATCAAAATATTGTTGATACAGCAATGTTTGTTTCTGGTCCAGAGGGACAGGGCGATTTGTTCATTGAAACAGCCCGTTTATCAGAAACATTTTTTGAACAGTTAAAGAAACATCCAGTTCCACTAGAAGAGGCAGCGCTTCGCGCTATCAGCAATAATTCAGCAGCATTAGACATTTATTGCTGGCTTGCTTATCGTCTACATGTTCTCCCTAGTGATCGGCCAGTTTCGTGGCAGGCCCTCTACAATCAGTTTGGATCAAGCTACGCACGCCTTGCGCACTTCAAGATCCGATTCCTTGAAAACCTTGCTGTCGCGACAGCTGTCTACCCTGCCGCTAATATAGGAGTTGACGAGCGTGGCCTGATCCTGCGGCCATCTCGTCCCCCCGTTCGCGCAGTCGCAAGAGTCCAGCCTTAGCTGGGCCAGACATAGGGTCAGAACCAGCATTTGCCTTCTGTAGACATAGTAGTACCAGCGTACCGGTTCTCTGCTGTGATGAGCATGGTATGTGCGTATGATCGAGAGTGCCATGAGGAGTAGGTCGGCAGCAACAAAGCGGTATTGGTTAATTGGCCAATCGCATAGTTGCGGCATGTCCAGCCTTTAGCTGTAGCACTCGCACTTGCCGCTAGTCACGAGATTGTCTGCGACAAGTTTAGCGGGGGCTGGTCTACTCAACGCGCCCCGCTCCGGTGTCAGCTTTTCTGGCGGATGCCGACTTCAGCAACTTACGAAAGTGCGGACACTCCAGATGCGAAGGAGCCGGACAATCCGCGACATGGCGGATCGCGTCCCGTAGCACGCGAAGCTTGGTGATCTGCCGGCCCAGTTCGTCAGCCTTCGCATGGAGGTCCGCGCGGGGAATGTTGAGCGTCTCGTCGTCTCCGAACATTCCCGCGATCTCACTGAGCGAGAAGCCTGCGACCTTCCCAAGCTCGATCAGCGCCAGCTTTAAAAGTACGCTTGGATCGAACTGCCGGCGCAGCCCGTGTCGTCCCACCGACCGGATCAGGCCGACCTCTTCGTAGTAGCGAAGGGCTGAAGGAGACACGCCAGAGCGCATCGCTACCTCGCCAATATCCATCATGTTCATGCTTGACCTCAAGCTGGCTTGAACTCGTAGCCTGACGCGGTGTGATGATTCGGGCAAGGAGGATAGGGTCGTGCGTGAGGCAGAGAGTGGAGGGCGACGGGCGATCTGGCGCGATGGGCGGTCTGTTGCGCTGCTGATGGCAGCTTCCCTGACCGTGATGGCGAACGCGACGATCAGCCCTGCGCTTCCCGGACTGGAACGTCTCTTCCACAGCGATCCGAACGCGGCGATCCTGACGCGTCTGCTCGTGCCGGCCCCCTCGCTGATGGTCGCGATCGTTGCCCCTTTCGCCGGGCTTTTGGCTGACCGGTTCGGAAGGAGACACCTTCTCCTTGCTGGGGTGCTCCTCTTCGTCATCTCCGGCTGTGCCGGACTCCTGCTGCCAGACTTGCCGACCATCTTCGCAAGCCGCCTTGTCCTCGGGATCGCGGTCGCCCTCGTGATGACGGCGCAGACGGCGCTGATCGGGGACTACTTCGAGGGTTGGCGACGTGGTGCTTTCGCCGGGTTGCAGGTTTCGGCGCGAAACTTCGGTGGCTTCCTCTTCATCTCGCTTGCTGGCTGGATTGCGCTCCTGTCACCCCGCGCTCCTTTCGCGATCTACGCACTGCCGCTCGTTTTCCTCCCGTTCATGTGGAGGGCCATCGTCGAGCCGGTCTTGGCAGCGAGATCACGGAGCAGTTCCGTCGAAGGTGAGGGCAAAGCGCATCGTAGGTGGGTTCCAACCTTTGTGGCGCTGGTGCTTCTCCAAGCCATCACGAACATGCTGTTCTTCTTGATGCCGACGCAGTTGCCCTTCCTGTTCGATGTTCGAGGCGTCAACAGCGCGGTCATGACAGGAACAGCCCTGGGCGTGCTGACCCTGGCCGGCGGCTGCTTTGCCCTTCTCTATGCTCGCGTCGAGAACGGGATCGGTTTTGGTGGCGTCTTCGCCGTTGGCTACGGCGCGATGGCCTGCGGTTTCCTCCTGCTGATCCTGTCGGAAGCCTTCTTCTCTCTTGCTGGTGCGGCCATGATCGGCGGCGGATATGCACTGGTCTCTCCGGCTTTCGTCGCGTTGGCGCTTGGAACTGCTCCCGCATCGCGCCGGGGTTTGGCGGGAGGGCTGCTGACGGCTTCCATCTTCATCGGACAATTCATTTCGCCGCTGATCAGCACGCCTTGGATCGAAAACGTCGGATATGACGGGGTGTTCGTCGGAGCCGCTTGTTTGCTCGCTGCAATGGCGATGGCTGCAACCGTGGTCAGACTGGCGCGGCCAGCCTTATCGCCTTCAGCATGACAAACGATCTTCGGCGCGAGGCCGTTGAACCAATGAGACGGCGGCATTCAGCCGATGATCGACCATCAGATCGCTTTTGAGCCTCGTTGGCTTGGCTCAGCCCTGCTTGTGGTCCTGGACCACCAGGATCCGGCGATGGGGGGAGGGCGCAGGCGGATCGGGCATTGCTCTGGCTCTAGCAGACAGGACCATCCAGTGCACCAACGCCTAGTGAGCTGGACATCGGCAGCCTGTCCTGACGGCTGGACACTCTCCCGGCCTACAGTTCTTTGAGACACCGCATTGCAGGTAGAGGACTGCAAGGAGGTGGAGGATGGACGAGGACGTTGGGGCGGACGTGGGT
>NZ_DATAGQ010000107.1:0-36415 GCF_036263595.1 Geminicoccus sp.
CCAGACAGCCTGATGACTAGTGTGGCTGACAGGAAGTGGAGCCAGTAACCAGTTCGGAGGCTCCGTGCACATCATCGGCATCGACATCAGCAACGCCAAATTTGACGCAGCCCTTCTCGTGGGTGAGCGCGCCCGGCACGCTGCGTTCTCCAACACCGAGGCCGGCTTCGCGCAGTTGCTCGCCTGGCTAGCCAAGCAGGGCTCCGGTCCAGATGCCCCCAAACACGCCTGCATGGAAGCGACTGGTAACTGGGGCCTTGACCTTGCAGCCTTCCTGCACGGTCAAGGCGTGCAGGTCAGCATCGTCAGTCCTGCCCGCATCAAAGCGTATGGCAGCAGCGAACTCGCCCGCAATAAGACCGACCAACTCGACGCCGCCCTGATCGCGCGATTCTGCCGCGCCCAGAGCCCGCCTGCCTGGACGCCGCCCGCTGCGCATTTGCGCGAGTTGCACGAACTGGTGCGCCGGTGCGATGTGCTCAAGGCAGCCCGCGTCCAGGAACTCAACCGTCAAAAAGTCCGGCTTTGCCTTGAGCCGCCGTCGCGGCCTCCATCTCTGCCCATGTCGCCTGGCTCAATGAACAGATCGAGACCGTCATGAAGACGGCTCGCGACATCGTCGCCGCGGATCCCGCGCTTGCTCTCAACCTGGGTTCACTGCGCACCATCACCGGTTTTTTGCGAGATCTCCGCTACTATCCTGCTCGCCGAGCTGCCCAATATCGCTGATTTTACCCCATCATCCGCCAGAAGGCGGATGATCCGTTGTCCAAAGGACCGGTGGCCAGCAGGCCGCCCAGGGGCCTTGGCCGCCTTCGCCGGCCTTTTACCCAGCGAGCACAGCTCCGGCTCGTTCGTTCGCAGGCCAGGCAGGATCAGCCGTGTCGGCAATGAGTGCCTGCGAAGCAGGCTATAAATGTGCGCGCTGGAGCGCTGCGCGCACCAGCAAAAGCCCTGTTCGACTTCGTGCGGCACCTCAAGCACGCCGGTAAGCCGCCCAAGACCATCGTGGTCGCTGTCGCCCGCAAGCTGCTCGTCTACGCTCATGCGGTTGTCCGCACCCAAACGCCGTTCACATCCTCCCGGGATGCCCCTTCTCCGGGTTGACCCCAAACACGGTATCTCCGGGGGATCGGGCTTCAAGTCCGATGGCATCAAGGCTTGTGATCGCCGACGGTAGCGGTCGCGCCATCGCCTTAGTCTGGCACCAGGTCAGGCGCACGAAATGCCCCAGGTCATTGGCGTGCTCGAACGTCTGACCGAGGTTCCAAAGTGGATTGTCGCCGACCGCGGCTATACCAGCCATGCCTTTCGCGAGCATGTCTGGAGCCTGGGTAGCCGACCGGTGATCCCGCCGCAGCGGCACGAAGCGCCGGTCGCCTGCCCCGCCTGGATCGACAACAATTGATCGAGAGCAACGCTCTCGATGGGTCGAGCGCCTCTGGGCACGCCTCAAGGAGTGGCACGCCATCGCCACCCGCTACGAGAAGAGAGCCCGCTCCTTCATGGGCGGCCTCTGCCTTGCTGCAGCTCTCGATGGCTCAAGAGCTAACAGGCCCTAGGCGGCTTTGGCCGACGCGCCATTGATGATCATGCCGAGCCTTGCCGCCATGTCCGCCGTCATAGTGTCTGGCAGGAACTCCACGTTGATCATCCGCCCCTGCCCGTAGCCGCGGACCCGAAACCTGATCTTGGCGTCCTGTCCCCAAGCATCGACCTCAAGCCATCCTTCGCTGCCGATCCGCAGGTCAGGATGCCCTTCGATCTTGGCGCCGGTGCGGGAAACATCCTTCAGCATCCCGGAAGCCTCACCACCCTCGACACCCTTGACTCGGCAGGGCTGCTCGATCGCGAGTCGCTGTTCCCGGCGCCGGTCGGCCCCGCTCATGGAAGTCCGGACGACCCGGACTATCGTGCTGCGCAAGACATCCATGCTCGCCGAGAGCTGTGCCGAGCCGACGCGCACGCCCGCCGCCTGTTCACCGGAAAGGTCTGCCTCACGCGAGACAGCCGTCACCAGGGTCGATACCTGCTGGGCTGCCGTGCTGGCCTCGGCGACGTTGCGCGCGATGTCCTTCGTCGCCGCGGATTGCTGCTCGACCGATGAGGCCACGTCGACCGAGAGTTCGGCAATGGTGCCGATCATTCGTCCGATCTCTTCCACCGCTGTCACCGCTGCCTTGGTGGCGTTCTGGATTTCGGTGACCTGGCTATCGATGTCCTGGGTCGAGCGGCTGGTCTGCGCCGCGAGGTTCTTGACTTCTGTGGCTACGATGGCGAACCCGCGTCCGGCCTCGCCGGCGCGCGCCGCTTCGATCGTGGCATTCAGGGCCAGCAGGTTCGTCTGCTCGGCGATGTTGCTGATCAGCTTCACAATGTCACCGATCCTGTTGGCGGCGTCAGCGAGCGCCTGGATGAGTTCCTCGGCAGATCTGCCATCCTGCACAGCCTGCGCCGCCACGCGGGTCGCGCGTATCACCTGACCAGAAATCTGCTGGATCGACGTGTTCAGTTGCCCGCTGGCCACGCCGACCGCCTGTGCGTTGAGGAGCGCTTGGCTGGCGGCGTCGGCGACCGCTCTTGCATTCGTGCTGACACGTTCAGCCGACACGGCCATCTCCCCGGCATCGCGAGCCATGACGTTGGTCTGCGTAGCGACCTTCTCCATCGACTCGCGTGCTTCACGTTCGACGGTCTCCGCCATCTCCTGCACTGCCTCGCGGCGCTGATGGTCGGCATAGACCAGCTTTGCACGGAGGGCGCGCAGGAGGCGGGTCGTACGCCAGAACTCCAGAGTCTTCGGCATCGGTATCTCGGCGGCTAGGTCGTCCGCTGCCATTGCACTGAAGTGCCCCTCCAGGCGGCGCAGCGACCTCCTCAAGCCGACAAGGACGAGGGCAACGAGACCCAGCATCACCAAGCCACCGACAGCGCCCACTTCCATCGTCCGGCGAGACCGTTCGACGAAGGATAGGTTGGCTTCCTCGGAGGCTTTCGCTGCCGATGCCATCTGAACCTCGATCAAGCCCCTGGCCGCCTGATCCACCGAGAGAAACAGCGGCAGCAGCCGGGTACGCAGCTGTTGTTCCAGCCCATCGGCTGAGCCAGCCGTGGCCATCGCCAGCGCGGGCTTGAGGCCCTCGTTCAGAAAGACGGCACGGGTGTCCATCAGTTGCTTGATCTGCGCCTGCTCGTCCGGCGAGGACAGAAGTGCCGCCAGTGCCGCCAAGCCATTGCTGATAGCGGTGCTTCGACCACTGATCTCATTCAAGCCGCTATTCACCTGGGCTTGGTCGCCTGCCCGCAGATCGAACGCGATGCGCATGGTCTCCTGAACGTTGTCGCGAAGCAGCTCCAGGATCTGGGAGGTCTTGTCCACGGCGACGAGCCGGGACCCGGCAACGTTCTGCAACTGCTCGTTGGACTCGTGCATGCCGGAGAGGCCGAGCCATGCCACCATGGCCAGCGCCGCGATGCTGACGAGCGATCCGAGGGCAAGGCGGGCCGTGACGCTGTGCACGCCAGCACTGAGCCAGCCGCTGAACCTTGACCCGCACAGCTCGCCGTCACGCAGGGTGACCCCGGCACGCCCGCCCGCCCGCAGCTTGGCGTAAGCCGCCTCCGCCTCGGCGATCTTGGCGTCGCCAGCCTTGCTCCGGATCGAGATATAGCCGGTGACAAGCCCCTGTTCGAACACGGGCGTCACGTTGGCCTGAACCCAGTAGAAGTCGCCGGCCTTGGTCCGGTTCTTGACGAGGCCGTTCCACGGCCGTCCGGCCTTGATCGTCGACCACAGGTTCTTGAAGGCCTGCTGCGGCATGTCCGGGTGCCGGACAATGTTGTGCGGCGAGCCGATCAACTCTTCGTGGCTGAAGCCGCTGATCTCCTGGAAAGCCTGGTTGACGAAGACGATGCGGCCACTGGTGTCCGTGCGGGATACCAGCGTCTTGCCTTCGGGGAAGACGATCTCATTCTTGGTGACGGGCTCGTTGAGACGCATCTGGTGAACATCCGTGCATGCGGTAGCTGGCAAGACGCCTTCATCCCTTCTACCCCCAAGAAGTTAGCGAACGCCTAACGACCCCGATGGTCATCCCCTCCCCCTGCCGGGACGGCCTGTCTTGCCATCGTCACCCACGGCTCCCATCCTCGACGGACGGTCGGGATCGAGAAGCGGGAGAGGAAGATGGACGAGCGGCACGCCCTCTCAGAGTTCGAGCCGCTCGGCATGGTCGACGAGCTGGTAGCAACCCGGGTACCGGCAGGCGAACGCGACCTCGTGCAGTCCTTCGTCCGGCGCTTCTTCGTTGACGTAGCCGATGCCGACATCGCGGCGCATGAGCCAGCTGACCTATATGGCCTAGCCCTCAGCCACCTCGACCTCGCACGCGACCGCAGGCCCGGCACCGCACGGATCCGGGTGTTCAATCCGTCGATCGAGCGGCACGGCTTCATTGCCAGCCACACGCTGATCCAGATCGTCAATGACGACATGCCGTTCCTGGTGGACAGCGTTCACATCGCAGTTGGTCGCGCCCAGCTGGCCATCCACCTGACGATCCACCCGGTGATCCCGATCCGGCGCGGCGCCAACGGAAGCCTGGAGGCGATCGACAGCTCCGGCTCCCCGGAGAGCTTCATCCTTGTCGAGGTCGACCGGCGCACCGATCCGGCGGCGCTCGAGCGGGTCGAGGCAGAGATCATGCGCGGCATCGGCGATGTGCGCCGGGCAGTGCGTGACTGGAAGGCGATGGCCGCACACGCCAGGGAGGCGGCCCGGGAACTTGAGCAGATCCTGCCCGATGACCGCGAACCGGCAGCATTCCTGAACTGGCTCGCCGACAATCATTTCACGTTCCTGGGCTATGCCGCCTACGACCTCGTTTCGAGGCCGCAGGGACCAGCTCTAGTCCGCCAGGCAGAGTCCGCGCTGGGTATCCTGGAGCTTCAGGAAGGCCACCATACGACCGATGGCGAGACCGACCAGAACGCGCGCTCGGCGAGCTTCGCCGCCCTGCCGCTGGAGGTCCGCCGAGGAGCCTTCCGGCCGACGCCCGCCGTGACCGTGACCAAAGCCAATACCCGTGCCACGGTGCATCGGCCCTCCTATCTGGATTACGTGGGGGTGAAGCGCTACGCCGCCGACGGCACCGTCCTGGGCGAACATCGCTTTCTGGGCCTGTTCACCTCGGTAGCCTACAGCCTTCCACCGCAGGACATCCCGCTGCTGCGTGGCAAGGTGCAGCAGGTCATGGACGGCATGAACCTGCCGCCGCAAGGGCATGCCGCCAAGGCGCTGGTGCACATCCTGAACACGCTTCCGCGCGACGAGCTGTTCCAGGTCGACAGCGCACAACTGCAGCAGGTTGCCCGCTCGGTGCTCCAGTTGCAGGACCGCCAACGCCTCAAGCTGTTCTTGCGGCAGGACCAGTTCTCACGCTTCTTCAGCGTCCTGCTCTACGTCCCGCGCGAGCGCTGGACGACGGCGATGCGCGAGCGGATCCAGCGGATCCTCCTGCGGCGGCTGAACGGCACCGACTGCGAATTCCAGGCACAGCTCGGCGACAGCCCGTTGGCCCTCATCTTCTTCATCGTTCGCTCGGTCGATCCCTCGTCGGTGAGCGTGAACGCGCAGGATCTAGAGGCGGAGATCACGCTCGCGACCCGCCCTTGGAGCGAAGCACTGCGGACGGCACTGGTCGACGCCCATGGTGAGGAACAGGGCGTCCGGCTGTTCGCACGCTTCGGCAATGCCTTCCCTGTGTCCTACCAGGAGCGCGTGTCCGCCCGTGCCGCCGTCGCCGACATTGCCAGGATCGATGCCCTCGATGTCCAGGCGAGCAGCCTGTCGGTATCGTTGTCGCGACCGCTTGAGAATCCCGCCGATCGTCTGAGGCTGAAGCTGCTGCGGGCCGGCGAGCGGGTGCCCCTCGCCAGCGTACTGCCGATCATGGAGAACTTCGGCCTGCGAGCCTTGGCCGAAGACTCGCATTCCGTGGAGGATCCGGATGGCCGTCGGTTCTGGCTGCACACGTTCGAGGCCGAGCCGGTGGTGGATGGGCAGATCGACCTAGACGAGGTCGGTCCCCTCTTCGAGGAGGCATTCCGGCGGATCTTCGATGGGGATGTCGAGAATGACGGATTCAACCGCCTGATCCTGAGGGCTTCGCTGGACGTGGAGCAGGTGGTGATCCTGCGGGCCATCTGCCGCTATCAGCTGCAGGTCGGGCTGCCGTTCAGCCAGCCTTATGTCGAGCAGACACTCGTGGCCAATCCCGACGTGGCACGGGACTTGGTCGATCTGTTCATCACGCGGTTCGACCCCCAGCTCACCGGCGACCGAGCGGCGGCCGAGGAAGCAGCCGTGCAACGGATCGAAACCGGCCTCGGCCTTGTTGCGGTGCTGGATCAAGATCGCATTCTGCGCCGATTCCTCGGCACCATCCGCGCCATGCTGCGCACCAACAGGTTCCGCCGGAACCGGATGGCCCTGTCGTTCAAGCTGGACAGCGTCCGCGTGCCAAGCATGCCGCAGCCAGCTCCCTGGCGCGAGATCTTCGTCTACGGCGCCGACGTGGAAGCCGTGCACCTGCGGGGCGGCCCCATTTCGCGGGGCGGCATCCGGTGGTCGGACCGACGGGAAGACTTTCGGACAGAGATCCTGGGCCTGGTGAAGGCACAGATGGTTAAGAACGCCGTGATCGTGCCTGTGGGTGCCAAGGGCGGGTTCGTGGTCAAGCGCCCACCGCGGTCGAACGACCGGCAGGTCGTCTATGACGAGGGCGTACGCTGCTACCGCATTTTCCTCGAAAGCCTGCTCGACATCACTGACGACATCAGGACCGGACAGACGATCCCGCCGGACGACGTCGTCCGCCATGACGGAGACGATCCCTATCTGGTCGTTGCCGCCGACAAGGGCACGGCAACGTTCTCCGACATCGCGAACGAACTGGCGACCGCGCGAGGCTTCTGGTTAGGCGATGCTTTCGCCTCCGGAGGATCCGCCGGCTACGACCATAAGAAGATGGGCATCACCGCCAAGGGAGCCTGGGAGTCGGTGCGCCGGCACTTCCGTGAAATGGGCATCGATCCCGAGCGCGACCCGATCACCGTGATCGGCATCGGCGACATGTCCGGTGACGTGTTCGGCAACGGCATGCTGCTGAGCCGCTCGATCCGGCTGGTGGCCGCCTTCGACCATCGGCACATCTTCCTCGATCCCGATCCGGATCCTGAAAACACGTTCGCGGAACGCGCCCGACTGTTCGACTTGCCACGATCCTCTTGGGAAGATTTCGACCGCGCACTGCTCAGCAAAGGCGGCGGCATCTTCTCCAGGCAGCTGAAGTCGATCCCGCTTTCGCCTGAGATCCGCCAGGTGCTGGCAGTCGAGGCGGACAGCCTGCCGCCGTTCGAGCTGATGAGCGCCATCCTCAAGGCCCCGGTCGACCTGTTCTGGAACGGCGGCATCGGCACCTACGTAAAGGCGCGGAGCGAAAGCCACCGCGATGCCCAGGACCGGGCCAACGACCCGATCAGGGTGGATGGCGAGGATCTTCGCTGCAAGGTGGTCGCAGAAGGCGGCAATCTCGGCGTCACCCAGCGCGGCCGGATCGCCTTTGCCAGGAAAGGCGGCCGGATCGGCACGGACTTCGTCGACAACTCCGCCGGGGTCGATTGCTCCGACCACGAGGTCAACATCAAGATCCTGACCGGCGCAGTCGAGCAAGCGGGCGACCTCACTCGCAAGCAGCGTGACGAGCTGCTGCGTTCGATGACCGATGAGGTCGCTGCCCTGGTCTTGCGGGACAATACCCTGCAGAATCTGGCCCTGTCGACAGCGGAGCACCGGGGGATTGACCAGCTGGACGCCCAGATCGGGCTGATTCGCTCCCTGGAGAGCAGTGGCCGCCTGGTTCGACAATTGGAGTTCCTGCCGACCGACCAGGAACTGGCCGACCGCCGGCGCGAAGGCCGAGGTCTGACCAGGCCGGAGCTGGCCGTGCTGCTGGCCTATGCCAAGATGGACCTGTTCGAAGCACTGGACACGGGGACGGTGGTCGATGACCCGATGCTCGCCGCCGAGCGGCTCCGCTATTTTCCCCGTCCGCTGCGCAAGCGCTTCCCCGAGGCTATTGCCCGACACCGGCTGGCCCGGGAGATCGTGGCGACGCGCCTGGCCAACGGCATGGTCAACAGGGCTGGCATCACCCTGGCAAGAGATCTGGCCGGTGAGACCGGCGCATCCTTCGACGAGATTGCACGCGGCTACCTCATTGTCCGCGAATGTTTCGAACTCACCCCCGTTTGGGGAGCAGTAGAGGATCTCCCCGTCAGTGCAGGCAAGCCGCAGATCGCGCTCCTGGCCGATCTCACCAGCGTGACGGCGGCCTGCGTGCGCTGGACCATCGTGCACGATCTTGCCACCCAACCCCTGCTCGACACGGTGGAGCGCCTGCAGGTCGGCGTTCGCGCCCTACATGGACAGATCGACAGCCTAGCGCCCAACGAGAAGCAGGAAGCCCTGCGGGCCCGATGCCGCGATCTCGAGGCGCTGGGCCTGGAGGCTGAAACCGCCAAGCGGCTCGCCATGCTGCCTCTAGCGACGGTGCTGCTCGACGCGCTGCAGACCGCGCATGACACCGGTGTGCCGGCACAGCGGGCTGCAGAGGTCCGACTGGCCATGGACGAGACGCTGGACACGGCACGCACGGCCGCGCTGATCGAACGGATCAGCGTCCGGAGCTTCTGGGACCACGAGACCAAGGCGGCCCTGCGCGATGATCTGGCCGAAATGCTGCGCCGGGCTACCCACGACGTGTTGACCAGACAGGAGCCGCTTGAAGCGTGGCAGGCACGGCGAAAGAGCGCAATTGAGCGCTACTTCACCGTGCTGACGCGGGCGGAGGCAGAGAGCACGATCGATCCGGCCGTGGCGACCGTCGCGGTCAGGTCCCTTGGCCGGCTGACGACGGGCTGAACTGGTCGGACCAGGTACCAACCGTTGCGAGCGCGCGCGCTGTCAAGCGGGCGAAGTCCAGGGGGTGCGCCTTGGCTGACATACACTGCCGGCAGAATTTCCCAGAAGATGTCCGGCGACGCTTCGAAGAGATGGTCGATCGGGAAGCTGCCATCCGGCAAAGGGGCGAAGTCATGCTCGTGATGGTGCCAGGCCAGACGCTTGCCCGCGTTCTTCTGTTTGATGGCGTAGCCGGTGATCTCGGCGGCGAACCGCATCCAGCCAGGTGTGCTCTCCCGACGATCATCCGCAGCCATCCGGGGGATCACGACGATGTTGCTCCTCGACAGGTCGGCCATCCCGATGACAGCTTGCACGTCAGTGCGAAAACGCGGGCATGAATGCCGGGTGTGGCTAGGCATGCCTGCATGATCATGTCTGCCAGGGCACCTGCGTCGCGCAGCAGTGCCTCGTAGGGCTCCACCTTCGCGAAGCCAAGATCGGCCAACTCGTGCGGCCGCGCTGCCAGCGGCGGAAAAGAACGCATCGATGCGAGTTGCATGCCGGGAACGATGGCCATGCTCGTACTTTTCCTTCTGCGCACCGGCCATCGTTGCCACAACATCCGACCAGCGCTTGAGGTGCCCTGCATTGAACGCGCCGGGTGAGTAAAAATGTTCCCTTTGACACATTTTGTGGAACATCGGTACCGAGACACTTTGCAGGTGGGGGTCGGCGTGCCTATTTACCGCTCGCCGCGGCCCCGCCGTCGTATCGGCATGGGTACGCTGTTATCTCAACTTGCCGAACCATGCGGCCGCGCGTGGTGTCGCCTGGAAGAAGGCGGCCGGCATTCAAGCCGGTCCGAGGAGACGTGATGCAACGGATCGAGCTGTTGAAGGAGAGTGAGCTCTTCTTCAAGACCTGGCTCAGGTCACCCAAATCGATGGGGTCGATCATCCCCTCGTCGCAGTCGCTGGCGAAGAAGATCGCTGAGCAGGTAGTCTGGCAACCCGGCGAGAAGATCGTCGAACTTGGCGGCGGCACTGGTGCTATCACGCAGGGTCTGGTGGATGCCGGTATCCCACGCGAGGCTCTCGTCGTCGTGGAGCTTGACGAGAAGCTGCACAGCTATCTCAGTACCCGCTTCATGGGTGCCACCGTGGTCCGTGGCGATGCGACGAAGCTCGCCCAGATCCTGAGCCAGCACGGCGTGCGCAAGGTCTCGACGATCATTTCCGGCCTGCCCATGGTCGGAATGCCCGACGCCTTCCGCGAGGCGATCTACAAGGGCGGGCTGAAGATCGTCGGCCCCAAGGGTGTGCTGCTCCAGTACAGCTATTCTCCGATCTCCCCGATCCCGCATCGGCGCTATGGCCTGAACGCGAAGCTGGCAGGCTTCGTGCTCAACAACATGCCGCCCGCCTATGTCTGGAAGTACACCGGCGCCGATCGGGGCGTCTGACCCATCAAGCGGCCAGCTCCATCACGGCAGGTGGCCCCTGATCACTGGCGCTCGCTGCTGCGGCGCTTGGTGCGTGAGCATGTCCGCGGGCTGACGGGCAAGCTGACCATCGCGATGATCGCGATGGTGCTGGTGGCTGCCACGACCGCCGGCAATGCTTGGCTTATCGAGCCCGTGCTGGACAAGGTGTTCCTGGAACGGGACACGACCATGCTGGCGCTCGTGCCCTTGGCGGTGGTGGCGCTGGCGCTGGTGAAGGGCATCGCTTCCTTCTTCCAGGACCGGATGATGGCCGATGCGGGCAACCGCATCGTCGCCGACGTACAGGCGCGGCTGTTTGATCACACGATCAGGTCCGACCTTGGCTTCTTTGTGAGCGAAGGTACGGGCGGGTTGATCTCGCGCATCACCTACGACGTGGCTTCGCTGCGCGTGGCGATGACGTCGGTGCTGACGGGCATGGCTCGCGACGGTCTGTCCGTCGTGTTCCTGGTGGCCCTCATGTTCTACCAGGACTGGAAGCTCGCCTCGATCGCCTTCATCGGTTTTCCGCTCGCCTACTGGCCGATCTCCAAGCTGGGCAAGCGTGTCCGCAAGGTGGTAGCGCAGGCCCAGGCTCAGATGGGGCGCATCACGGGCCGGCTTGAGCAGACCTTTCAGGGCGTGCGGCAAGTCAAGGCGTACGACCGCGAGGCCTTCGAAATCGATCGTGTCCGCCAGTTGATCGAGGGGCAGTACGCGCTGCAGCTGAAGGCAGCGCGGATCCGTGCCGCCACCTCGCCGGTGATGGAAACCCTGGCAGGCATCGCGATCGCCGCCGTGATCGGCTATGGCGGCAGCCAGGTCCTCGCCGGCCAGACGACGCCCGGCACGTTCTTCAGCTTCATCACCGCCCTCCTGATGGCCTACCAACCGCTCAAGAGCATCGCGAAACTCAACAATGCGCTGCAGGAAGGGCTTGCGGCGGCGGACCGCGTCTATGCCGTCATCGACCGTCCACCCGCGATCGAGGATGCGCCGGACGCAATGGTTCTCCCGGCCGTCGCCGGCCACATCCAGTACCTGGACGTTCGATTTGCCTATCACTCCCAGGTGCCTGCGATTGCAGGGCTGAACCTGGACGTACCGGCCGGCCAGACCGTGGCACTGGTCGGGCCATCCGGATCGGGCAAGTCGACCCTCGTCAACCTGCTCTTCCGCTTCTGGGACATCCAGTCCGGCCGGATCACCTTGGACGGCTACGACATCCGGCACGTGACTCAGGCATCCCTGCGGGCGCAGATGGCGCTGGTAAGCCAGGAGGTGAGCCTGTTCGACGACACCGTGCGGGCGAACATCGCCTATGGGCGCCTGGACGCGACGGATGCGGAGATCCAGGCGGCGGCACGCGATGCCGCGGCCCACGATTTCATCATGGCGCTGCCCGAGGGGTACGAGACCAGGATCGGTGGCTCGGGAGTGCGCCTTTCGGGCGGTCAGCGGCAGCGCCTGTCGATCGCCCGGGCCATGCTGAAGAAGGCGCCGATCCTGCTGCTGGACGAGGCGACGTCGGCGCTGGATACAGAGAGCGAGCGCCAGATCCAGGATGCGTTGGCCCGCCTGATGAAGAATCGGACGACATTGGTGATCGCACACCGCCTGTCCACCGTGGTGCATGCCGACAAGATCGCCGTGCTCGACAAAGGCAGGATCGTCGAGATGGGCGACCATGCCTCCCTGCTTCGCGCAGGTGGCACCTATGCGCGCCTCTATCAGCTGCAGTTCGAGGAAGGCAGCGGCGTGGATCTTCCGGGCGTTGCAGTCCCCGCCTTGCTCAAGGCCTGACGGCGTGGGCTCACTGAAACGACTGACAAGCGACCCGGTCTGGCAACGGCGCATCTCGCGGACTATCGCCGGCACCCTGGAACTCCTCGACAAGACCTGCCGGATGGAGTTCGTCGCCCATCCTGACGCGCAGGCCATCATGGAGAGCGACGAGGGCGTGCTGGCCGGCTACTGGCACGGGCGCTGCCTCTTCCTGCCGCTGCTATGGCGAGGCGTGCTCCGCTCGACCGGCCGGGACCTGTCGACGCCGGCCTATGCGCTGAGCACGCCGCACCGCGACGGTGTCATCATGGCGCAGGCACTCAACATGGTAGGTGTGAAGAGCATCATGGGCTCCAGCCGCTACGGCGGCACAGAAGCCTTCCGCGAGATACGCCGCACCCTGAAGGAAGGTGGGCGGATTGCCATTTCCGTGGACGGCGGCAAGGGACCGCGGCAGCGCGTTCAGGGCGGCATCATGCTCCTGGCCAAGCACAGTGGCTGCCCGGTCATCCCGACTACCGGCTCCTGCCGGACGGGCAGGCAGCTGAACAGCTGGGACCGCATGCTGCTGCCGATGCCCGGCACAAAAGGCGTCCTGATGATGGGTGCACCCATCAGGGTGCCGAAGGATGCGGACAGGGAGGAGCTGGCGCGGTTCGAGCAGCAGTACGAGGATGCCATGAATGCCTTGATGGACGAGGCTGACCGGCGCTGTGGGCGAGAACCGACGCTGCCGGCCCCGCGAAAGGCATCCACGGAAGCCGTCGGCGCCGCCTGATGCTGCTGTCGTCATGGCGCCTGCTGACCGGGCTGGCCACACCGCTGGTCAGACGGCATCTGGAGCGCCGGCGTCTGCAGGGCAAGGAACATGGCGAACGCTGGCCCGAGCGGCTCGGCATCGACGCCTCCGTCCGACCGGACGGGCCACTGGTCTGGCTGCATGCCGCAAGCGTCGGCGAGTCCCTCTCGATCCTGCCGCTCCTCCATGCGTTGCGCGAGCGTCGCCCGGACCTCGTCCTCCTGGTCACGACCGGAACCGTCACCTCTGCTGCACTGATGGCGAAGCGACTGCCCGACGGTGTCCTGCACCGCTTCGCGCCGGTGGATCTCCCCAAGGTGGTGGACCGGTTCCTCGACCATTGGCAGCCGGACCTGGCCTTGATGATCGAAAGCGAGATCTGGCCGAACACGCTCGCTGCCCTTGCCGGCCGTCATGTGCCGGCCGTGCTGTTGAATGCGCGGATGTCGCAACGCTCGTTCCGACGTTGGCGCTGCGTGAAGCCGGCCATCTCCAGGTTGCTCGGCACCTACCGGCTCGTTCTGGCCCAGAGCCAGGGCGATGCGGACCGATTGCGCGCGCTGGGCATCCTCGACGTGGCAACGCCGGGCAACCTCAAATACGCGGCTCCGCCTCTTCCCGCCGACCCTGCGGAGTTGGATGCGTTAGGCGCAATCATTCCTCATGGATCAGCTTGGCTGGCCGCGAGCACCCATGCCGGCGAGGAGGAACTGGTCGCAAGGGTGCACCGGGCGTTGCTGGCCTCGCATCCGGATCTGGTGACGATCATCGCACCGCGTCACCCCCATCGCGGCACGGAGATCGCCGCGGCCCTCCACGAGCAGGGCCATGCGGTCAGCCAGCGTTCAAAGAGGGATGTGCCCCTCCCCGGTGTCGTCCATCTTGCTGACACGCTTGGCGAACTCGGCCTCTTCTACCGGCTCTGCCCCATCGTGTTCGTCGGCGGCTCCCTCGTTCCGCATGGCGGGCAGAATCCCCTGGAGCCGGCCCGGCTGGGCTGTGCCTTGACGATCGGACCGCATGCCTGGAACTTCGCGGAGATCGTGTCGGGCCTGGTGGCGACCGGCGGTGCCGTCCAGGTCGCGGACGAAGCCGGCCTGGCGGCACAGGTCGCTGCGTGGCTGGCGGATCGGGGCCAACGGCAGGAGGTCGGCGAGGCCGCCCGGCGCTTCGCCGTCGAGCACGCTGGCGTGCTCGAGCGGACGATGGAGGCCCTGCTGCCGCTCCTGCCGGTGCGGCGTTGAAGGCGCCCAGGTTCTGGACGACCGGCGGGCTGCCCGCAGACCTGCTGGCGCCGCTCGGCAGCATCTATGGCCGCATCGTCTCCTTGCGGGCACGGCGTGCGGGGCTGGCGGTCGGTGTGCCGGTCCTCTGCATCGGCAACCCAACCCTCGGCGGCGCCGGCAAGACGCCGACCGTACGCGCCCTCGCCCAGATCCTGCACCAGGATCTGGGTCACGATCCGCACATCGTCACGCGGGGCTATGGCGGTCGCGTCAAGACGTCGCTGCGAGTCGATCCCGACCAGCACGATGCTGCCTTGGTGGGCGACGAGCCTCTGCTGCTGGCTCAGTCTGTTCCGGTCTGGGCCGGGCCCGACCGCGTGGCGAGCGCGCGCGCGGCGGTAGCGGCAGGTGCCGACATCCTGCTGCTGGACGACGGGTTTCAGAATCCGTCACTGGCCAAGACCGCGTCCTGGTTGGTGATCGACGGGCCTGCCGGCCTGGGCAACGGCCGCGTCTTCCCGGCCGGCCCACTCCGTGAACGTTATGACGATGCGCTGGACCGCGCGCAGGCCCTGGTCATCATCGGGCCGGATGACCATAGGTTGGGCGAGAACATGACCGCCCCCGTCATCCATGCGGACCTCGTGCATCCGGAAGATGTCGTCCGGGCTTTGGACGGGCGGCTGGTGCTCGCCTTTGCCGGCATCGGGCGCCCGGAAAAGTTCTTCGAGAGTCTAGCGAGCGCCGGCGTCCAGATCGCGGAGCGGCGGGCGTTTCCGGATCATCACCCGTTCAATCCTGCCGAGCTTGCCGATCTAAGGGCCGCTGCACGCCGTATAAGGGCTGAGCTGGTAACGACCGAGAAGGACCTGGTCCGCTTGCCGGTGGAGGAGAGGACCGGGATCCGGCCCATTCCTGTTACACTTCGATGGAGGAACCACCCGCTCGTTCGGAACTTGTTGATGAGATTGGTCACGCCTGTGTCGACGCGCTGAAGCGCTCTCGGGTCCGGGTGTGACGGTCGCCGACAGGACCCGAGATCGAGCGAACGGAGGCACCAGGATGAGCATGGTTGAGACGATGTCTGCCCAGCGCGCGGACCGACGATTCGTCCAGGGTGCCATGGCCGCTCCGATGCTGGATCGCGGTCATGAGCTGGATTTGGCGCGCCGCTGGCGGGAAAACAATGACCAGGCTGCACTTCACGAGCTGGTGACATCTTATTTGCGCTTGGTGGTGGCGACCGCCGGACGTTATCGCAATTATGGCTTACCCATGCCTGATCTTGTCCAGGAGGGTATGGTCGGCTTGATGCAAGCAGCGGCACGCTTCGAACCGGATCGCGACGTCCGCTTCTCGACCTATGCCGCTTGGTGGATCCGCTCGGCCATGCAGGATTTCGTCCTGCGCAATTGGTCCATCGTCCGCACCGGCACGACTGCCGCCCAGAAGTCGCTGTTCTTCAACCTGCGGCGCCTGCGGGCACGCATCGAGGGCGGCCGCAAGCAACAGATGGACGATGAAGATCGGGCCAGCATCGCGCTCGAGCTCGATGTCGGTGTCGCGGAAGTCCTCTCGATGGAACAGCGCCTTTCCGGTACCGACCAGTCGCTCAATGCCCCGATCGGCTTCGATGGCGAGAGCACCGGTCAGGACTTCATCGCGGACGAGCGGCCGACTCCCGAAGAGGCGCTGGCCGATGGCCATGACAGCCGGACCCGCACGCGCTGGATCGCCAGCTCGCTGGCGGAACTTTCCGAGCGCGAGCAGATCATCATCCGCGAGCGTCGGCTGCGGGATGAAGGATCGACGCTGGAGGAGCTGGGCCGCCGTCTCGGCATCAGCAAGGAGCGGGTGCGTCAGATTGAGCACCGAGCCCTGCAGAAGCTGAAGGGCGCCCTGATGCGTCGCATCAAGGATCCGGCCGACGAAGCCATTCTGATCGGCGCCTTCGCCTGAGCCGATCTACCTGCCGGAGGGCCGCGGGCGCTGGCTCCTCAGCGGACGATGATGGCGATCGCTGCTCCGAGCATCAGTGCGGCGCTGAGGTGATTGCTGATCAGGATGGCCCGTTCGCTCCTGAGGAGACGCCGGGCCCGCGAAGCCAGCAGTGCCCAGCTCAGGTCGACCGTCGCCAGTACAATGAGCGCCGTGACGACGAGCTGCAGCCAGACAACCGGCCCGGGCTGGCCCAGCCCGGCGACGGAAGGCAGCAGGGCGGTATAGAAGATCATGACCTCGGGGTTGCCGAGGGTGATCAATAGCCCGGCCAAGAACATCCGCCACGGATGTCTTCTCTCCGGATGCGTGTCGTCCGGCAACTCGGTGCTGGCGAACCACATCTTCCAGGCCAGGTACAACAGATAGGCGGCTCCCCCGTATCTCAGGACGAGAAAGACGCTGTCCAATCGCTGGGCGGTCATGGCGTGCTCGGCAACCGCCAGCGTGAGCCACATCATCTCGCCCAGCCACTTGGCGATGATGAAGGGCAGGACATCGCGCAGGCCATTGGCCAGGGCACGGCTAACGAGCGCAGCGACACTCGGGCCGGGCGTGCCGGCGGCCAGCACCAGGATCGAGGCAAATGCCAGCATGGAAGACCAGGTCATGGCTGACGACATCCGTGCCCGGTCAGGCAGCACACGCTGCGACAGTTATATACCGCCAGCGAGAATAACCAAGCGGACCCAAAGACCCCAAACACTTGCTTGCCGGCTGTCGGAAGGGTGTTCAGCCGGCCACTCAATGGAAGGTCACCCTGCTCGATCCTGCCCAGGATCTACCGATAGTTGACGCCCCTCAACCTGCCACATGCATCACGCTGGACGACCATGTCAGGCATGGCTGGGCGATGAATCTGTCTTCCTTGGGAGAATGGCGCGCCCGACAGGGATCGAACCTGTGACCTCTTGCTCCGGAGGCAAGCGCTCTATCCGCTGAGCTACGGGCGCGTCGGGTCGCGTAGTTAGCGCCCCGGCGGGTGAAGGGCAAGCCTGGTGCCGACAATGGGCGAGGATGCGTTCCGGACTGGCCAGTTCTACGCTATGCCGGTCAAAACGAACCGAGCCGGCCATCATGACCATCCAGCGCACGATCACCCCCGTCGACCAGTCCGTGTATGTGGAGCGGGAGCTAGCCAACGGGGCAGCCATCCAGCGGGCCCTGGAGCAGGCCCGGTCCGCCCAGGCGGGGTGGCGGCAGATACCGCTGGAGGAACGGATCGCGGTAATCGGCAGGTTCGTCGATGCGGTCATCACCGACAAGGCCGAGATCGGCAACGAGATCACCTGGCAGATGGGCCGGCCGATCTCCCAGTCCGGCGGCGAGCTTGGCGGCTTTGCCGAGCGGGCGCGCTATATGATGGACGTGGCCGGCGAGGCCCTGGCCGACGTCCGCTTCGACGACAAGCCCGGTTTCACCCGGTTCATCCGCAAAGTACCGATGGGCGTGATCTTCGTGATCGCCCCCTGGAACTATCCCTACCTGACGGCAGTCAACTCGGTGGTCCCAGCCCTGATCGCAGGCAATGCCGTCATCCTCAAGCACAGCGCCCAGACACCCCTCGTCGCGGAGCGCTTTGCCAAGGGCTTCCAGGCAGCCGGCCTACCCGACGGCGTATTCCAGTTCCTCCACACGAGCCATGAGGACGCCCTGGGCATCATCCGGTCGGGTGCTGTCGCCCATGTGAACTTCACCGGTTCGGTGGCCGGTGGCCACGAGATCGCCAGGGCGGCTGGAGAGACCTTCATCTCCACCACGCTGGAACTGGGTGGCAAGGATCCGGCCTATGTGCGGCCAGATGCGAACCTGCAGCATGCGATCGAGAATCTGGGCGATGGTGCCTTCTTCAATTCCGGGCAGTGCTGCTGCGGGATCGAGCGCCTCTACGTGCACGAGCAAGTCTACGACGCCTTCATTGACGGCCTGGCCAGCTTCGCCGCCGGCTATCGGCTGGGCGACCCGACGAAGCCGGAAACGAACATCGGCCCGATGGCCAAGGCGCGCTCAGCCGATTTCGTGCGCGACCAAGTAGACGAGGCGGTCGGGAAAGGTGCCCGGCCTCTGGTGGATACCAACGCCTTTCCCATGGATGAACGCGGCTCCGCCTACGTCGCACCGCAGGTGCTGGTCGGCGTCGATCATGGCATGCGGGTGATGCGGGAAGAGTCGTTCGGCCCGGTCGTCGGGGTCATGAAGGTCTCCAGTGACGAAGAGGCCGTGGCCCTGATGAACGACAGCCCGTACGGCCTGACGGCGGCAATCTGGACGTCCGACGTCGCCGCGGCGGAAAGGATTGGCGACCAGATCGAGACGGGCACGGTCTTCATGAACCGCTGCGACTACCTGGATCCTGCCCTTGCCTGGACCGGCGTGAAGGATACCGGGCGAGGCGTCTCCCTCTCCAGGTTCGCCTACGACCAGCTGACCCGGCTCAAGTCGTTCCATCTGCGCGAAAAGGTGTAGTCAGCCGCACGTCCCCCGGCAGACGCGATGTCGCCAGACATGATTGAAACGAAATGGGCCGACTGGTGACCTCACACTGAAACATCGCTGCCGCATCACGCTTCCATGGGTCTGGGAGCGCAAGCGATGGCGAACGGTGGTGCGGATACGGGTTCATCGGCTCGAACGGCAGCGGCAGCTCTGCTGGCAGGCATGCCGGGCCTTGCTGTCACCGCCGTCGCCGTGATCGGGTCGAACGCCCTGACCGTCCGGGCTGACCTTCTCCTGTCGCTGCTCGACGTCATGGCGCTGGCCGGGGTCTGCTTCGTCACCCGCAGCGGTGGCGGGGTGTTGCGGGAGCGGCTTGCCAGCGCCCTCGTAGCCTTGTCGATGGCGGCATCGCTGGCCCTGATCAGTTATCTCGCCTTCATGCAGTTGTCAGGCGGCGGCACGCGGTTGGAGGGCTTCGGACTGTTCCTGGCGCTGGCGCTGAACGGCGGCTATGCCGTCTTCAACGCCTGGGCTCTGCGTCGCTGGCAGGGCGTCCTGCGCCACCAGCCCTCGCCGCTCGCCCACAGCCAGGTCAGGCTCTTCAGCGACAAGCTCAGCTCCAACCTGCTGATCAGCCTGTCGCTGGCCATGTCGCTTGTCCTCGACGGTTCCCCGATCTCACTCTATGCTGATCCTGCCGCAGGCTTGGCGCTTGCGCTTGCCACGGCATGGTGGGCGGCGCCGACCATCGCCGCGGCGGTTCGCGATCTCGCTGGGCTATTGGCGGTCGAGCGGCGATACATGAAGTCCGGTATCTGGCTCCAGTAACCTTGGCCGAGCCCTACCGCCAGCCGGTCAGATCCCCACCTCGACTGCCGCGACCACCATACAGATGTCCCCGAACTGAGGCGTACCGGATCGCGTGAGCATTCCGCCCTCTACGACCTCGATCGACACCTCGCCATGCGGAAGAGCCGTCTTCACCGTCCCGACATCGACTGGTCCGGCCGCAGAAGGCACGCCCAGGCGCACATGCACCTTCATTGTATATCCTTCGTCGGCAAGAGCGCGCATGGCCGGCAGATAGTTGTGGCCGATCGCGTCCTTGATCGCCTTGACGGCCGCCTTGGTCGGATCCTGCCCCTGCAGGTCCGCTCCCATGCCGAGTTCGATAAACATCAACCGGTCCATCCTGCTTCCTCCGTACATTGCATTCAGATGTTACCCATGTTGCCTTGCCAGATCCAACCGGGAACCCCAGCTTGGGCCACCAATTGATGTCATGTGACGATTAGTCGACCTCACAAGAGGCTAGTTGTCGGAGCCAATCAGCTACGAGGTGCCGGCCATGCTCCATTGGGCGCTCGTCTTCCTGGTCGTCGCGCTGATCGCTGGCCTTTTCGGGTTCGGTGGCATCGCATCGACATTTGCTGGAATCGCGCAGATTCTGTTCTTTATCTTTCTCGTGCTCTTGGTGGTCAGCCTGCTGGTTCATGTCCTACGAGGACGCGCTCCACCCGTCTAGGCAGTGCTTTTGTGCCAGGCACAAGGACCCGCCGCGGCCGGCGACGGGTCCTGCCTTGTCGTGCCAGCCAGCAAACGGTCGGCAGCAACGCCTGTCGCTTGATACCAGCGAGCCACACCATCGTCGGATCAAGGCCATGCGTCTTCGGTTCAGGTTGTGAACGCGCCTATGTTGTGTGAATCCGGATTGAGCTTCCGGTACCACGAACAGTGCCTTCCAGACCTGAAGAAATGCGCCGAGAAAAATATCAGGGTCGAGAAAGAAGCAATAGTTCGGCAGAACCCGCTTTCCCATGCCTGCGCTGAAATATCAGCCGTCGGTCGACGGACTGCGTGCCGTGGCCGTTCTGGCAGTCCTGGGGTTCCATGCAAAAGTGGCCTGGCTCGGCGGCGGCTTTGTCGGCGTTGACATTTTCTTCGTCATCTCCGGATACCTCATCACCAGCATTCTTCGCGATGATCTTGCCGCCGGCCGGTTCTCGCTGCTGCGCTTCTACGAGCGCCGCATCAGGCGCATCTTTCCACCACTGTTCTTCCTGCTTGCGGTGATGTTCCTGGCCGGTGCCACGGTCATGTTGCCATCCGAGTTCGCAGCACTCGGCAAGAACGCCATCGCAACCGCCCTGTTCGTGTCGAACATCACGTTCTGGAAGGCATCCGGCTACTTCCACCGGGATTCGGAGAGCAACCCGCTGCTTCATACCTGGTCGCTCTCGGTGGAAGAGCAGTTCTACCTAGTCGTGCCGATCGTCCTCTACGTTGCCTTCCGGTACTTTCACCGAGGCCTGATACCCCTGCTATGGATCATGGCAGGCATCTCGCTCGCTCTGAGCATCAGGCTGACCGAGACCGCCCAGAGCTTCGCCTTCTTCATGGCGCCAACCCGGGTGTGGGAGTTCCTGGCAGGTTCGCTGCTGGCCTGGAACGCCATCCCTGCCGTCAGACATCGTCATGGCCGCGAGGTCGTCGCGCTGGCCGGAGCCGGACTGATCACCTGGAGTATCGCCAGCTACACCAGCAACTCGCTCTTCCCTGGACTGGGCGCCATTCCACCCGTGCTGGGAGCCGTCCTCGTCATTCATGCGGGTGGACAGACGCTGGTCGCACGGGTCTTGAGCCTGCGTCCGATCGTCTTCGTCGGGCTGATCTCCTACTCGCTCTATCTCTGGCACTGGCCCGTGCTGGTCTATCTCAGGTACCTGGGTGGGCATGACGGCAGTGTGCCGCCGGTGCCGACAGTCTTCCTGGTCTCGCTGGGACTGGCGATTTTGTCCTGGCGGCTCGTCGAGCAGCCGTTCAGGTCGGGGCGGGCCTGGACACGGCGCCAGGTCTTTGCCGGGGGCTCGGCGGTGCTGGCCGCATCCGTGGCCGCAGGTCTGCTCGTTCACGTCGAGCGCGGCTGGCCGCAGCGCTTCCCGGAAGCGGTGACCGTTGCAGAGCGTGCCGCGGCCGATTTCAGCCCGATGCGTACGCGCTGCCACGCGAGCGACGAGAATGCCGTCCCGGTCGAGCAGTCTTGCGTATACGGAAGCCCGGTGGCACCTGCGTCAGCGATCTGGGGGGACAGCCACGTCGTCGAGTTGGCCTATGCGCTGGGGGAGCTGGCGGGGCAGCATGGCAGGTCGATCCTCCACCTCAGCTACTCCGCCTGCCCCCCGGCCGTCGACTTCGACGGACGATTCTCCAGGGGCTGCCACGCCTATAATGATCAGGCCCTGCAGCGCCTGCTGTCCAGCCCAGGCATCAAGACGGTCTTCCTCGCTGCCCGCTACAACGCGGAAGTCTATGTCGGCACCAACTTGGCCGGCAGCATGCGCGAAGCGGTGGCGGACCTCGTGCGCGCGGGCAAGGAGGTCGTCCTCGTTTCCCCAATTCCAACCGCGAACATGGATGTACCGCGGCTGCTCGCCCACAAGATGCTGACCGACGGGACCGCCCAGCAGGTCAGCATCAGCCGGGCGACGTTCGACCGGGACAGCCAGCACGCTTTCTCCTACCTCGCCCAGCTTCAGCAGGAGTATGGCATCCCCGCGGTGCGGCCCGACCAGGCGCTGTGTGACCAGACCTCATGCGGCGTCGCGCGTGACGGCAAGTCTCTCTACTTCGACGACATTCATCCCAGCCTGACCGGTGCGCGGTACATCGCGAACCTGTTCGTGCCCTACCTCATCCGGTAGCGGAACGGCGGTGCCATTCCGCGAGCACCGCGCCACCGGCCAGCACCGCCCCGCCCACGAGGAACAGGAGGGCCATGTGCCCGGTCGCGTCGATCAGGCGAGCCATCAGCACGGCGCCCACCGCCTGGACCACGGCGAACAGCATGGTCAGCCGCGCCCAGGCCTGCTGGCGGCGGTCCGCTCGAAGCAATTCCGTCGTGCGCCCGGCCGCCAGGGACGCGGTGGCCGGACTCAAGGCGCCGACCATCAGGGAGGAGATCACCAAGCCCGGAATGGAGGTCCAGACGACCGGGAGAACCACGACGATGGCCTTGACCGACAGTGCCAGCACGAAGGCGCCGCCAAAGCCGATGCGCTGGGCGATGAGCCCCATGATCGCAGGCCCGGCTGCAGCGCCCAGGCCGAACAGCGTCCACTGGATACCGCCCATCCCGATGCCATAGCCAAGCTCCCGCGCCACGAAATCCACCCAGTAGACGGTATGAGGCACAAAGCCGATCGCGTCGCTGCCATAGGCCATGCCGAGGAGAAGGAGTCGTGGCCGCCCCGGTCGCAATGGCCCCGGCGCCAGCGGAACTGCGGCGGGGACGACCGGACGCTCGGGCCAGAAGCGCCAGGTCACCACCGTCAGGATCCCAGCCAGCGCTGCCAGCCCGGCCCAGGCAGGCCCCGGGCCGATGCCCGCCAGCAGCGGGACGACAACGCCGGAAAAAACGATCCCCAGGCCCACGCCGGTGAACATGATGCCGCCGGCGATGCCCCTGCGCTCCGCTGGGACTCCGGCCAGCACGGAGGGCGCCGCCAGCACCATCAGGTAGCCGCCAGTCACGCCAGCCGCGAAGCGGGCCAGGATCAGCCAGAGGAGCGAGAACGGCATGGCGCAGGCAAGGAGGGCCAGGGTCGTGCCGATCATGGCACCGCGCAGGGCATTCCCCACTCCCAGCCACTGCCCCACCCTTCCGCCGGTAGCAGCGCCGAGCAGATAGCCGGCGACGTTGGCAGCCGCGAGATAGCCGGCCCCGACCACGTCCACCTGCCCGGCGCCGATCATCCCCGGGACCAATGCTGCGTAGGCGAACCGACCGAGCCCAATGCCGGTCAGGAGCGCGGCCAGCCCCGCGAAGATCAGCGCCCGCATGCTCGGTGCAGGCGGGTCGTCACACAGCTGAGGCATCAGGTTCGGGGGCCGCTCGGTTTGCTGCCGCCGGCACCTTGCCGCGGCGCAACCCGCGTACCACGATCCATCGATCCTCGCCGCCTCGGAGAACCTGTTGCCCCGCGACCTGGACGCCCTGTCCAAGACCGATGCCGCCCAGCCTCGCCATGTTCCCTCAATCTACCAGTTGCTCGCAGTGTTCTGGCCGAAGGACATGGGCGGCTTCAGACTGCGCTTCGGGGCGACGATCGTCCTTTTGGCCAGTGCGGCTGCCATCAATGCGCTGGTGCCGCTGCTCTTTGCGAACTTGGTCGACGGGCTGGCTGGCGAGAAGGCGGCGATCGCCGCACCGGCCGCCATCCTGGCGGGCTACATCGTCCTGCAATGGTTCTCGCGGCTGGGCAACGAGCTTCGCTGGATGTTCTACGGGCCGCTGGAGCAGCGGCTGCGGCGGCGCTTCGGCCTGAAGGCGCTGGAGCACCTGCATGGCCTTTCGCTGCGGTTCCACCTCAACAGGCGGACCGGGCAGATCTCCAACGTCCTGGCGAACGGTTTGAGCGGGCTTCGCGAGATCCTGTTCAACGTCGTGTTCCTGATCCTGCCGCTCCTGATCGAGATCCTGTTCGTGGCGGCCGTGATGCTGGTCCGGGTCGAGGCGTTCTTCGCGCTGGTCCTGTTCGTCACGCTTGCCGTCTATCTGGTCGTGCTGGTGGCTGGCTCGGAATGGCTGCGAAGCCACCAGAAGCTGGCGGCCAGCCGCAGTGCCGCCGCCTACGGAGAAGCCCTGGACAGCCTGCTGAACTACGAGACGGTCAAGTATTTCGGCAACGAGGAGCATGTCGCGCGGCGCTACGACTCCAGCCTTGCCGAAGTGGAACAATTGACGGTCAGGGCGCTGACCTTCCGCAGCCTGACAGGCATCGCGCTGGTCACGATCCTGGCCATCGGCATGGCGGTCATCCTGTTCTCGGCGGCAGGACGGGTTCAGTCGGGTACGATGACCGTGGGTGGGCTGGTGCTGGTCAACACCTACCTCCTGCAGCTGATCCGCCCCATGGAACGGCTGGGTCAGCTCTACCGCTCGATCAAGCAGTCCCTGGTCGACCTGGAGCTGCTCCTGGAGTTGATGGCCGAGGTGCCGGAGATCACCGACCGTGAGGGAGCACGGTCCCTGCGGCCGGGGCCGGGCGAGGTACGCTTCGAGAACGTATGGTTCTCCTATGGCGACGAGCGCAGCGTTCTCGGCGGCGTTGATTTCACCGTGCCTGCCGGCTGGAAGGTGGCCCTGGTAGGGCCGACCGGTTCCGGCAAGTCCACGATCACCCGGCTGTTGTTCCGGTTCTATGACCCGACGGGTGGACGGATCCTGCTGGACGGGCAGGACATCTCGGCGGTGACGCAGGACAGCCTGCGCTCGGCGATTGCGGTCGTCCCGCAGGACACGGTGCTGTTCAACGACAGCATCGCCTACAACATCGCCTTCGGCCGGCCTGGCGCCACCCAGGCAGAGATCGAGGCGGCGACGCAGGCCGCCGAACTGGACGCGTTCATTCGCACCCTGCCCGAGGGCTATGACACGCTCGTGGGCGAGCGCGGGCTGAAGCTGTCCGGCGGCGAGAAGCAGCGCGTCGCGATCGCCCGCGCGGTGCTCAAGCGGCCGCGGATTGTCATCCTGGACGAGGCTACCTCGGCCCTCGATGCCGCCACCGAAGAGGCCGTGCAGGCCAACCTTGCTGCCCTGTGCAGGGGCGTGACCTCGCTGGTCGTCGCCCACCGCTTGTCGACGGTCGTTGATGCCGACCTGATCCTGGTGCTGGACGGCGGCCGCATCGTGGAGCGGGGCAATCATGCCGAGCTGCTGAAGCACAATGGCATGTATGCCGATCTCTGGGCACGCCAGGCACAAGGTGAGGCCGGGGTGCCTGTTTGACCTTGCCGTTCCGCCTCAAGGGAATGCAGCGACCGGAGCCCAAAGAGTGTGCTCGATCGTAGGCGCACCTGTCGCGAGCATGACCAGACGGTCGAATCCCAGCGCGATGCCTGCGCACGCCGGTAGCAGCGGCAGGGCGGCCAGGAACTCCTCGTCCAATGGGTAGGCATACCCGTAGACCCGTTGCATTTCGGCCATCTCGGCTTGGAAGCGCCGCCGCTGCTCCAACGGCTCGGTCAGCTCGCCGAACCCGTTGGCCAGTTCAACGCCGCAGGCATAGAGCTCGAAACGCTCGGCCACCCGCGGGTCATTTGTGCTCTTCCGGGCAAGGGCAGCCTCGGCGATCGGATACTCATAGAGGATTGTGGCCCGCCCTCGACCCAGCTCCGGCTCGACCCGTTCGACCAGCACGCGGGAGAAGATGTCGGACCAGCTGTCGTCGGGTGCAACCCGCAGGCCGGCCTCCTTGGCGGCCGCAGCCAGCGCTGCCTTGTCGGTGACGCCGCTGGGCTCGATCGTGGCGAGCAGGTCGATCCCGTGCCGCGCGAAGGCCTCGGCCACTGTTAGGCGTTCCGGGTCTACCAAGGGATCGACTTCGGCACCCTTCCAGCAAAGATGGCGTGCACCCGCCGCCTCGGCCGCCAACGCCATGAGCTGCGCGCAGTCCTCCATGAGGACGGTGTAGTCGGCACCGGTCCGGTACCACTCCACCATGGTGAACTCTGGGTGGTGCAGCGAACCGCGCTCGCGGTTGCGGAAGACATGCGCGAACGCGACGATCCGCTGCTCGCCGGCCGCCAGCAGCTTCTTCATCGCGAACTCTGGCGAGGTGTGCAGGTAGAGTTGTGCCACCTTGCTTCCGTCCGTCGCTAGGGCCTCGGTGGCGAAGGCGTGCAGATGGGCCTCGTTGCCCGGCGAGACCTGCAGGCAGGACGGATCGACCTCCTCGAAGCCCTGGCCGGCGAACCAGGCGCGCATCGCGTTGCGGATGCGGTTGCGGCCCTGAAGGAACGGACGGCGATCGGCATGGACGTCCGGTTTCCACCAGACCGGCGAGGATGACATGGGCAGGCTGAACTCTCGTGGATGACGGGAAGCTGGACCGGAAGCCGGCTTGCGGCTAATCGCGAGGCAATTCGCGCGGCGATCGGCCGGCGCGACCCGTCAACATTGGGAATTAGGACGCGTCATGGTCAAGGTCCTGGCGAGCAGCCTGCGCAAGGGCACCGTCGTGGAGATCGACGGCAAGCTCTACACGGTGCTCACCGCCCAGAACATCCATCCGGGCAAGGGCACACCCGTCACGCAGCTCGACCTGCGCCGCATCGCCGACGGCGTGAAGATCTCCGAGCGCTACCGGACCACCGAACAGGTCGAGCGGGCCTATGTCGAGGACCGGCCGTACAACTATCTGTACGAGGACGCCGACGGGTATCATTTCATGAACCCGGAGAACTACGAGCAGGTCCAGGTGTCCAAGGACATCATCGGCGACAGCGCGGCCTACCTGCAGGAGAACATGGTCGTCTCGCTCAGTGTTCATGAAGGCATTCCGATTGCCTTCGAACTGCCGAGCCGCGTGACCCTGGAGGTGGTCGAGACCGAACCGACGGTGAAGGGCCAGACCGCGTCGTCCTCGTACAAGCCGGCCGTGCTCTCGAACGGCGTGAAGACATCCGTGCCGCCGCATATCGCCGCCGGGACCCGCGTCGTCATCAGCACCGAGGACGGCAGCTACCTGGAACGTGCGAAGGACTGAACGGTCCGGGTACCGGGCAACGGCACGCCTCAAGGATCCCGGTACCAGTTCTGCCGCAGGCGCTCGCCAATTCCGCAATCGATCCGCGAGGCACGTGCCGCCGCGCGGTACAGTTTGGGCTGGTTGGCGGCGATCTCGAGGGTGAGCTTCTGGCGGATCGCCTCGCCGAAGTTCTCCAGCGTTTCGACCGGCACTACGAATGCGCCTGGCCCGGTAATGACGCAGTCCTCGTAATAGACGTCCAGGTCGAAGCCCGTCACCGTGTTGAGGTTGGAATCCTTCAGCATGATCGGCAGGCCGTTCACGATGATGCCCTGGTCGGCCAACTCGTCGCGGACCGGCAGGACGGGCGGGCCGGCATTGTTCGGCCCGTCGCCCGAGATGTCGATGACCTGCCGGTCGGCCGAGAACCCGTTGGCGGCGAACAGGCCAGAGGTGAACAGCAGGGCCGCCGAGATCGACGTGTGCCGGATGCGGGAGAATGGTGCCTTGGCCAGTTCCGCCGCGAACTGCTCCGCCGCCGCAGGACCGTCGATCAGCCGCCATGGCACCGCCACGGACTGCGCGGCTACCCCGGCCCACTCCACATAGGTCAACGCGATCCGCTGGTTGGGTCCTGACAGGATGGCGTTCAGGACCTGCTCGTGGGCCAGCGCGTCGAGATACCCTGCCCGCTGGAGCCGTTGCTCCTCGTAGTCCATCGATCCCGACACATCGACGGCCAGGATTAGTTCCAGGTCGACCGGCACGTCCTCGGCCTTCGCCGGCAGGACGGCCAGTGCCGCCGACAGGTAGCCCACGATCCAAGACAAGCGCGCCATGACCGGACCTCGTCTTCCTCAAATGGATTCGAGAAAACTGCGCTCGGGAAGCGGGCAGATCAACTCGCGACGGAAAATCTTACTGCAGGAAGGGATTGCTCCGCCGCTCGGCGCCGATGGTCGAGCCAGGGCCGTGGCCGCAGATGAACGCGACCTCGTCAGGCAAGCACAGGAGCTTGGTGCGGATCGACCGCAGCAACGCATCCGTGTCGCCGTACTCGAAGTCGGTCCGGCCGACCGAACCACGGAACAGCACGTCGCCAACCAGCGCGAAGTTCAGGTCGGGCGAAACGAACACCAGATGGCCGGGGGTGTGGCCAGGGCAGTGGAGAACATCGAAGTCAACGCCTGCAATCGCGGCCTTGTCACCCTCGACCAGCCAGCGATCGGGGATCAGGTCGCGCGCTCCCTCGATGCCGAACTGCTGGGCCTGCCTGGCGAGGTTCTGCAGGAGGAAGGCATCGCGCCGGTCCGGTCCCACAATCGGGGTAGGCATGCCGCCGTCGGGCCGGCCATTGTCCAGCTGGTCGCGCAGGGAGGCGGCCCCGGCGGCATGATCCACATGCCCATGGGTGAGGAGGATCTGCTCGACCTTGACCCCATGGCGAGAGACGGCAGCCATGATCATGGGGACATCCCCGCCTGGATCGACAATCGTACCCGCACCGGTTACGTCGTCGAACAGGATCGTGCAGTTCTGGCGAAAGGGCGTGACGGGCACGACGACCGCCTTCAGTGCACACATTTGATGGAATTCTCCGAAGCATTCGACGCGAGCAGACTGGCGTGACCGAACTATGACAGCAAGCCCCGAAGCTGCTGAAAGATCCCGATTGCCTTACAGAGAAACTTCGTAAAATCTGCGAGGAGCCAGGAGGAGAACGGCACGGTGCGACATGCTTCAGTGATGGTGGCGACCGTCTTGCTGATGTCCCCGGCCTGCATGGCCGCCGTCCTCGCCCAGAGCAGCAATGGCACCTCGGCACAGGCCACGAACAGCGCTCCGGCGGCCTTGGATCTTCTCACGCCTTCGGATCTGGACAAGCTGGTCGGGCCGGTGGCGCTCTATCCCGACCCGCTCCTGTCCCTGATCCTACAGGCGTCCACGCAGCCCCTGGAGATCGTCCAGGCCGACCGGTTCCTGGACAAGCGAAAGACCGACCCGAACGCCCAGCCCCCTTCGACTTGGGACTCCTCGGTCCTCGGGCTCTTGAACTATCCCCCCGTCGTCAAGAGCATGAGCGACCAGCTCGACTGGACCCAGAAGCTGGGCGATGCGGTGCTCAACCAGCTCGGCGACGTGCAGGCTTCCATCCAGCAGGTCCGCTCGGACGTGCGCGCCCGGGGCGGTCTCTTGAGCGACGACAAGAATTCGGTGGTCGTGCAGAACGGCCTGATCGAGATCCTGCCGACCGACCCGGACAAGATCTACATCCCCCAGTATGACGCCGCGTCCCTTGAGCCTCCTCCCTCGCCGCCTGCCAGACCGCCGGCCACTCAGGTGACTGCCTCCACGTCCTCGTCGACGACGACGGTGCAGGCAAAGCCTGCGGGCACGACAGTCGTGGAGACGACCACGCCGACGACGGTGGTCGTCCAGGAGCCGGCCTATGCCTACGCCTATCCACCCCCTCCAGTGACCTATGCGGAACCTTACCCCAGCTATACATCGTCGGCTGCCACCTTTCTCGGCGGGGCAGTTGTCGGTGGTCTACTCGGCTATGCCATCGGCGACAGCGACCATGATGTGGACGTCAACGTGAACCGTAGCTGGAACGGCTACGATCATGGCTACTATGGAGCGCCTGCCGGAGGTTGGAACAATGGCAACCGCACGAACATCTCGGGCAACACGATCAACGTGGTCGGCAGTGGCGACCGGATCTCGGCTACATCCGTCCAGTCGGAGCTCCAGCAACGGGTCGGAGGCGGCACCACCGTCGCTGCCAGCCGCCAAGCCGTCTCTGTCAGGAGCCCGAGCCCCGTCCGCCCGACCATTTCGGCCGTAGCTGGCGAAGCGAGCGACATCAACCCGAGCAAGAGCCGCTCCGGCGGGTTCGGCGACGTCACCAGTGCCCGCGAGGCCAACGCAACCCGCACCCGGACCGCAACCACCCGCGCGACCTGGAGCAGATCGACGGCAGACGCTGGCCAGACGACCCCGACGGCAGGGAATAGCGGAGCCGGGCGAAGCTACGCGAGCGAAACCGATACCTCCCTGTCGACCGAGCGGATGGGTAGCGCCAGTGTGTTCTCGAGGTCGAGCGCCGGCAGTCGGGATGGGATTGCCGGATCACGTGGGGCCAAATCGCGTTTGGGCAGCAGGTCCGGGGGCAGGTTCCGTGGCTGAGCAAGGCGACATGACAGGGACGCGCAACGTGGTTCGATTCGGATCAGCGGCAGGCAGGGTTCTGCTGGTGGCGACATTCCTGATATCGGCAGCGCCGGCCGATGCCTTGGCCCCCAGGCAGTTTCAGGATCCAGAGGCGGCGGCAGCAGCCCTGAAGGACGCCGTGGCGGCCGACGGTGCCGAGGCCTTGATCCAGTTGTTGGGCGACGGTCACCCGGAGATCTTTCCGAACGAGCCCGCCGTGGCCGCGGCCGAGCGGGCCCAGGTCCTGGATGCCATGGACCGCCTGGTCCACCTTGAATTCTACGGCGATGACCGGGTGATCCTCGTGCTGGGTCCGAATGCCTGGCCGTTCCCGATCCCGCTGGTCCATCAGGCAGGCGGCTGGGAGTTCGACACGGCCGCCGGCGCGCAGGAGGTCGTCGACCGGCGGATCGGCCGGAACGAACTGGCAGCCATCCAGGTCTGCAATGATTATGTCCGTGCACAGGTCGAGTATGCATCAGCCGATCACGATGACGATGGCGTGCTCGAATATGCTCAGCGCCTCTTGAGCACGCCGGGTCGCAAGGATGGGCTCTACTGGAATGCGGAGCCCGACGAGCCCGCGAGTCCCTTCGGCGCGGAGATCGCCGCCGCCACCCCCTTCCTGCAGGGCCGCGAGCCGGGCGATCCTTATCTGGGCTACTTCTATCGGGTGCTGACCCGCCAGGGCCCAAATGCTCCGGGCGGCGCCCATGACTTCGTCATCAACGGCAACATGATAGCCAGGTTCGCACTGGTTGCCTGGCCCGCCCAGTACGACGCGAGCGGCATCACCACCTTCATCTGTTCCAATGAGGGAGACGTGCTGGAAACCGACTTGGGTCCGGAGACGGCACAGCTGGGTGCCCTCATCGACAGCTACGATCCCGATCCGGGTTGGATCCCGGTCGACCAGTGATCAGCCCGTCGCCGCCTGGGCTCGCGCGGCAATCAGTGTATTGTCGAGCAGGCAGGCGACGGTCATCGGACCGACCCCGCCCGGGACCGGCGTGATCGCCGCGGCACGTTCGGCTGCCCCGGCAAAGGCCACGTCGCCAACCAGCCTTCCCTTACCGTCGGGTCCGTCGACGCGGTTGATCCCGACATCGACGACCACGGATCCCTCGCCGATCCACTCGCCCTGAATGAATTCCGGCCGCCCGACTGCCGCCACCAGGATCTCCGCCGAACGGCACAAGGCTGGCAGGTCGCGTGTGCGGGAGTGCGCGATCGTCACCGTACAGTCGGCCGCGAGCAGCAGCGCAGCAACGGGCTTGCCGACGATGTTGGACCGGCCGACCACGACAGCACGGCGCCCGCGCAGGTCGTCGAGCGCGTCGCGCAGCAGGATCATGCAGCCCTTGGGCGTGCAGGGCACCAGAAGATCGTCCGGCAGGTCACCGGATGCAGAGAACAGCCTGCCGACATTCACCGGATGGAACCCATCCACATCCTTGTCGGGCCGGATCGCGTTCAGGACCCTCCCAGCGTCGATTTGGTCCGGCAGTGGCAGCTGGACCAGGATTCCGTGCACTGCGGCATCCTTGTTCAGCCGGTCGATCGTCGCCAGCAGGTCCGTGGTCGACGTCTGCTCGGGCAGCTCCAGGAGCTGCCCGCTCATGCCGACCTCCTCGGCCATCTTCGTCTTGGTCGACACGTAGGCAAGGCTGGCCGGATGTCGGCCGACCAGCACGACCGCCAAGCCGGGCATCGGCCCGCCGCCGCGCACGAATGCGTCGACCTCTCTGCCGATCCGGGCGCGCAGGTTCTGCGCGGCGGCCTTCCCGTCGATGATCCTGGTCATGACGTTGGTTCTCCTGCTGGGCAGCGGGCCGGATCATGCCCTAGCCGAGCGTCGCGCTCCGCTCCGGTCACGACGTGAGTTTCGCCAGATCGGACAGGATCACATCCGGATCCCCCGCGATCCTGAACCGCTTGCGCCTGGCGCTTTGCCCTGCGACCAGCGTCACCGCAGACCTGCTCAAGCCCACAAGGCGAGCGATCTCCGCCTGGACCGCCGCATTGGCTCGCCCTTCTTCTGCCGGTGCGGTTACTCGTACGACCAGCCATTCCGAGCCGTCCGCTTCCTTAACCACGGCGTCGATGCCGACACGTGCCGAACGTGGCTTGGCGCGGACTGCCAGTTCCACGCCGCCGTCGAGCGCACGCCAGGCCGGCACCGATCGTCAGCCGCCGGGGACGACAGGAACTTCGCTTCGATAGGCCAGCGGCAGCAGGACATCATAGATGATCAGGTTGCGCGCGAAGTGCAGGAGCAGGATGAGGATCACCGGGCTGATGTCGATGCCACCCAGATTGGGCAGGAAGCGCCGGATCGGTGCCAGCAGCGGTTCGGTGATACGGTAGAGGAACGTGCCGATCTGGTGGACCAGTGGCTGGCGCGGATTGACGATGTTGAACTGGACGAGCCAGGTAAGGATCACCGACGCGAACAGCAAGGTAAGGTAGATGCTGACCGCTGTGTCGATCAGGTTCGCGAGCGCGTACATCGTTTCATCAGGTCCGTTGTCATCCGAGGCACCCCGAGCAGCGCCGGGCGGGACTATATCCATTCGCCCTACGCTGACCAGCCCTACGCAGCCCAGCACTGCTTGACAGCCCTCCCTACATGCCCGATATCCCGCGCCCGGTGCGGGGCCGTAGCTCAGCTGGGAGAGCGCTAGAATCGCACTCTAGAGGTCGTCGGTTCGATCCCGATCGGCTCCACCACCGAAGCCAGCGAATTCAATTGCTTACTCAAGGCCATCAGAGCCTTAGACGCGCACGGCCAAGAAGTGGAAGCCCCGTGGAAGCCCCAGGCGGAAGACAGGGTAATCGTTAGCGATCAGTCGGTGCTGGTGCGTGATCCTCACGGCTTTGAACCCACCGTCTCTTGCATTGCTCGCGAGCTTCTATCGTGGCCATGCGGCCGTCACCCCTCCTAGGATCACTCAATCTATTCGGGAGGAAGTACCATCCATGCCGTTGCGTCACCTGACCGAAGCGAACGTTCGCGAGATCATCCGGCTCGCAAATGCCTGGAACACCACATCGCCGTACCTAGGCGGATCGTTCACCATGGACGAGGCCGCCGATCTCCTAGTTGAGGAACTCCGCTCGCCATCGCCTCCTGACCGGATCGCACTGCACGACTATATCGACGGCCTCCACGAGGAGGCACGTCACGAGCTCACAACCTTGATGTACTTCGGACGGGACAAGCCTGAAGAGCAGGAGAGAGACGGGTCGGACTTCGGCCTGTATCTGGACGAGGCGCGAGAGATCTCTGATCAGTATGACGTCGACCACATTGCCGCTAAGTCGCCGAACCTTCCACGGTACCTGACCCGCGGCCTCGCGATCCTGAAAGGGACAACGGCCGTCTGAAACAACGAAGCCCGCCGGGTGGCGGGTCATGATCGGTGGCGGAGGGAGCAAGACCATCGCTAAGACGTCACCAGTCAGGGGGCTCTCGCCTGCTGTGTTGCGGTGGGCGCGCGAGAGTGCGAACATGACGACAGCCGATGTGGCCGGCCGGATCAAGAAGACGGCCGAATTGATAGAAGGCTAGGAGTCTGATGACGATGCGCCGAGCTACCCTCAGCTAGAGACGCTGGCGTATGACATTTACAAGCGCCGCTAGCGCTGTTCTTCATGTCGGAGCCGCCTGAAGAACCGCGCTTGCGGGCAGAGTTCCGTTCGCTGCCTGACGCCGATCTCGACCACCTTTCACGCAACACGATGCTGCTGCTGAGGAAGGCGCGTGCGTTCCAGGCTGCCCTCATCGAACTGTATGGTGACCGCAATCCCGTGCCAGTCCCGATCTGGCGGCAGGCGCGGTTGAACCCGCGCAACAACGTGGTGGAGCAGGCGGCGCACGTTCGCGAGGCTTTGCGCGTTGATGCGGACGACGTTCGTCAGCAACCGGACGCAGATGCAGCCCTGAAGCTCTGGCGGCGGGCGGTGGAAGGCGGCGGCGTCCACGTCTTCAAGGACACGTTCAAGCAACGGGAATTCTCAGGGTTTTGCCTCTGGCATCCTGAGTTCCCGGTGATCCTGATCAACAACAGCACGACCAAGACGCGCCAGGTGTTCAGCCTCGTGCACGAACTGGCGCACGTGCTCTGCGATCGAAGCGGGATTAGCCGATTCGACGATCGCGGGATCGAGGACCTTCCGCCGCTCGATCGGGCGATCGAGCGCTTCTGCAACGCGATCTCCGCAGAGATATTGGTACCGACAGCAGACTTCGAGGCTGCAGCAAGCGAGATCGACCCTGAGAACGCCACCGATCAGCAGTTCTCAGCGGTGGCCGGCCGCTTTCACGTCAGCCGGAGCGTGATCCTTCGACGCTTCCTTGATCGAGGCGACGTGACGCTGGATCGCTACCTTGCCAAGGATCGTGAATGGGCGGATCAGCAACAGAAGCAGGACAGCAAGGGCGGTAGCTACTACACCACGCAAGGCGCTTACGTGAGCGAACAGTTCCTGCGCGAGGTCGTGTCCCGCTACTCCCGGCGGCTGCGTCGAGCTGGGGGCAGGCCAGCAGGTGATTGCGGCCCGGCCCGTCTGGCCCGAGGCTTTCCCAGGTTCAGCAAGGGCCACTATGCTGGGGTGGAGCAGCCTCAGGCACAAGCGCTGCCCGGACTGGGCTACGGTCGCCCGGGCCAGTGCCCCGCTCAGTTGCCCTCGTCGTTCTTGAGCGGGTTGTCCGCTTCCCGGTCCTTGTCCTCGGCACCAAACAGCAGCAGCAGTTCCTCCAGAAGCCAGACCGGCACCGCTGTCCGGATCTGGACAACCGGGCGGCCCTGTGCCGACCGCACCTCGACCTGCCTCAGCTTCGCTACGATCTCTTCCGGCTTATGTCTATTCTGGGGCATTCCGACTCCCTCCGTGACCAAAGCCATCAAGCGGCACGGATGGCGTGTTCCACGCGGCCAATCCGGCATGAACGTTGATCCTGGGCTGGGGCGCGGACGAGTTCGTCGGCCACAGCTACCTCAACCGCATCCACTCTCGCCTCATAGAAAGCTCACGCAGGAGGATCGCAAGAAGACGACGACTGGCTGGGTGATTTAATCCGGCTCGTTGGGTGCCTGCCCTAGACTTTTCACCCTCTCCGATCTTATCGTGTTTCTATGGGCCTAGATCCGGGAGCGATCGACTTAAAGGCTGTGGGGGAGTTAGCGTGAGAAACTGCGAGAGCGGGTTTTCTCTCACAATAGGACGATGGACGCGAAATCGAGGCAGTAACGCCGCACCTTGATGACCTGGACCCTTGATCACTGCCAGAAGCGGCTCGAAGAGCACTTCGCCTCATTATCTGCCGTGCGGCGTAGGCGGGATCTTCCGCTTTTCGCACTTGAGCACGGCCTTGATCACGTCGAGCGCTCCCGCATTGCGTCGCTCCTCCACGAGAGTCTTCGCTCCGGCGGTCGGCTTGGCAGATATTGGCTCGTCTGGGTGGTCTACGCTGCAGAGCAAGGCTACAACTACGATGGGGAGGAATTCTGGCCAACTTTCGAGGCTAGAACATGCGGTGCCAGATGCCACGACGCTTTCCCGGTTCGACCTGGCCGAGGCGGGCTTGACGGAGATGGTCTTCGACGCCTTGAACCGGCAGCTTGAGCAGCGCGGCCTCTTCATCAAGGCTGGCACGATGATCGATGCGACCTTGGTCGAGGCTGATGTGAAGCGGCCGCCGATGATGGCGAGGTATCGGAGCGCGATCCAACAGTCGGCTTCACCCGGCGAGGGCAACGCAGCTTCTTCGGCTACAAGGCCCATCTGGCCGTCGACCAAGGCAGCGACCTGATCCGCAAGGCGATCCTGACCAGCGCCGACATCGGCGAGAGCATCGCAGCCGATGCCTTGATCTGCGGCGATGAGCAGGCCGTGCTGGCCGACAAGGCCTACGAGTCGATGGAAAGACGGGAGGCCTTGGCCGCAATCGGCATCACCGACCGGATCATGCACCGGCGG
>NZ_DATAGQ010000108.1:0-17246 GCF_036263595.1 Geminicoccus sp.
GACTATCCCTTCATGCCGCGCAACGACCCGACCGGGAAGATCAACGGCATGTTCGTGTCGATGATGCAGACCAGCTCCGAAACCCAGCACAAGCGTGACTTCGCCATCGCCGTGCGCGGCTTCGAACTGTATGTGAAGTAGGCAGCACTGCAAGGGTCACTGGTCTGTCGATGCAGCTGCGACCTGCATCAACCAGTGTGCCCATGCCGTCGGAATGGTCGATCCGAGGCAGGAGCCTTCACCTCCCGAGCAGAGGTCAGGCACGCAGAACGTGCAGTCGACGTGGCTGGCTTTGGTGAACCAGTTTCTGCGGATCTGAAAAATGAATGGACCGGAGCCTGTCGGCTCCGGTCCATCGATCTATAAGCACAAGATGAATATTACGAGCTTATAAGACAATATGGTCTATGTCGCGCAAGTCCCTGCAGAGATCGTCTAGGCTGCCGCCAAAATAAGCGACTTCCTGGTTCAGGCTACTCTCAAGGCTCGATGCGACCCGTAACCACGTCAGCAGCTCGGCATGTACGCAAAAATGCGCCTGATCACCGCCCTACCACGTCCGTACGTGAGTATATCGAGGCGCCAGCATTAACTGCCGGCGGCGCTGGTGATGCCACGCGGGCATGCATCAAAGCAAGAGCATTTAGATAAAATTGTAGATAAAACCACAAGAACGTGATTTAACCTCCAAGCTAACAGAACGTACAAGCTCTACCTTTCCGTGCATGCCTTCTGGACTCGTGCTGCTACAGCGGCGGACAGCCAGTAGTTACGGATGTAGCCCTCGCTTCATTTGCACCTGTTCTGACTCACTCGGCAAATCTACCAGTTTCTTGCTGTACTGCACCAACCGGCCCAAGCATTGGTGCATGATCGGAGCCGCCATCGAGTGTCCGGTCCGACGTGACCCTCACAGCATGCTTGAGAACATGTTGAATGGCTGATGCGACGTAGCTGGCGCGATCGCGCTTCTGAACCCTTGCGCTGGACCAGGCTAGCGTGGAGTTGGGCACGGAAGGCGATCGGCATCTTTGCCAGTACGCCACGGTGAGGTTTCGCTTCATCGACGGCTACCATGGCAGTTGGCCCATGCCCTGCAGGTTCCTGCGGATCTTGTCATCCGCGGACCATGCCTGGCGCTCCAGGCCAAAGCGCACAAAGGCGGCAGCGTGCTCCTTGAGAGCGTGCGCCGCCTGTACGCCCGCCTGCGCAGTCAGGCGGATGATTTGACCAGTTCAGGGCGTCGGCACAGATTGAAGTTGCGGGCGCTCTCAGGCCAGACGTTCGGCCGCGCATCATCCCGAAAAGGCGCTGGTTCGTGATCTGGCGCAGCCAGCGGCTCGCGGCGATCGTACGCTGTCTTGTGACCGACGACGAGCATTCTGCGACCGTCGGCTCACGAGCGGAGCGCAGAAACTGCAGATGCCGCATGAAGCATGCCGCTACCATCCGTCGGCTGACGATCCGCACATCGGATCGGGGCAGGTCAGGAGGCGCGCAAGGCTCCTTCATCGCCGCCCAATACGGCCGGCCGAGACGGTGGGGCCGGAAGCCGCAGCAGGTAGCGCCGGACCCTGTTCCGTGACAGCCCCTCGCTCCGGGCGATTTACCGCCCCCTCAATGAGAGAGACAGGTCAGTGATGCTCCGGCCCGTCGGCCTGCTCGGCAGCGTGGGAAGCCATGCTTTCTGCTGCGACCGTGTTCGATCGTCACGTTGCTGGTGCGGCCGACCGTCCGGCTAGATGCAAAGATCAAAGGCGGGGAGACGGGACTGGAGGCGCCTCTAATGGGACCAGCACCCCAAGACCGGGAGGATCTGCCGCCCTCCTGAAAGGGGCGGAACTTGCAGGCGCGGACCGAAGCAGATCTGCATCATGCACATGATGGCGACAGGCACCTTGGGAGCTTTGGCGTCTTTGCTACCTGCTTGGCCATGCTTCGACCATATCCAATTCCATGTGTAGTTTGGCCACCCTTAAAAGCGGCAGTTTCTGTCCCTCCATGACTTTCTTTTGCGCACCAGCAGATTATCGGGAACACATCTACCTTCTGGAACTTAACATGGATTAGGAACGGAGCAGGTTGGGAATCTGATGGACATTCTCGTCGTCGAAGACGAGACGCTCGTCGCTTTTGCCTTGGAGTGGGCGCTGCGGATCGCCGGCCATCAGGTCCTGGGACCGGTGGACAGCGTAGGCGATGCCATCGACCTTTGTCGCGAGCGGCGGCCGGATTTCGCCCTTATTGATCTGAACCTCCGTGATGGCGGCGATGGCGTGGAGGTGGCCTGTTACCTCAACCAGCACTATCAGACGCCCTGCCTGTTCCTCAGCGCGCAAGTTGCGCATGCCCGCGCCAACTGCCGCTTCGCCTTGGGGCTGGTGCGCAAGCCTTACGACAGCGCGCGCATCATCGAGATCATCGACTTCATCACCGGGACGGCTCACCGACGCACATCTGGTCAGGTCCCAGCAAGCCTGGAGATCTTCCGGCAGCCACATTGATCGGTCGGCACTCCTATTCGTGGGATCTGGCCTTCATACCTGAAGTCAAGGGCGATGGATGCACGAAGGCCACAGGTTGCCTTCCGCCTGATCATGTCGTTGTGTTGGAACGGAACCCCGGTGAATGGGAGGTCTTTGCAACTTTCGCTGGTGTGTCACGTTGCAAAGGGGCGGGATCCGGATGACGAAGCGGCCTTCCATGACGAGCCTGCGTGAACAGGCGCAACTCACCAAGATGCTGATGGAACTGATCGTTCGCGAACGGCATCGCGATGCTGACTATGTGCTGGCCATCCTGCAGACCGATGCGGCCGAAGCCGATAGGGTACCGGAAGGCAGGAATTGGCTACGGCCTGGCGAAGAACCCCCAAAGGGGCGGCCGGTCTATGAGGCGGCCTTCCGGTGGTGCAATTCCGACTTCAGGCGCTGATCTGTCCGTCGGCCACAGCTGAGGCCCGCCTCGGCAACTTAGTGTGGCGCCATTGGTCGGAGCGCCATGGCTTGTGGTGTGGATCGAGGGGATGCGCATGCAGGACGAGTTGTGGCGGCTCGTGTACATCTCCCAGGCAAGCCATGCATTGTCCGACGCCGAACTAGCCGACCTTCTGACTGTCTCCCGACAGAGGAATCAGCGCGACAACATCACCGGCGCGCTCGCCTACCATGAACAGCGCTTTCTCCAGGTGCTGGAAGGCAACTGCCATCTCGTGGAGGCAGTGTTCGACCGGATCTGCCGCGACACACGAAACTGCCAGCAGATCACGATCCTTCGGTCTCCCATTCCGGAACGAGCTTTCGATGGCTGGCTGATGGGTTGGCTTCCGGAGGAGGCGGTCAGGCGGGCGGGATTTGACCTGAGGGTGCTATATACCCGCGTCGACATGCTGGATGTCCTGGACGAGATCTTCATCGCCTTCCGGACGATCGGCCGGCCATCATGACCAGCATGCCTGTCATCAGAACATTTCCAGCTCAGGTGGCACCCTTATCGGTCGTCGCCCCTGCTCGAGATCCTTCAGGTACCGAACGATGGCGGGTACCATCTCGGCATCATAAGGTTTCTTGATCAGTCCAAGCGCCACATCCCGTCTTGCCCGCGCCGACCGGATGTCCGCGCTCACGAAGATCGTGGGCGTCGCATGCCGGCGCTGCAGTTCCTTGGCAAGAATGGCTCCATCCTCGCCGCCCTTGAGCACGAGATTGACCAGCGCCAAGTCGGGCCTCCTCATGCTCACCGATTTCAGCGCCTCATCGATGGTGTAGGCAGGCCCCAGGACCTCATGGCCGGCAGTCCTGAGCGCCCACTCCAGCGCGAATGCGACCGTCGTTTCATCCTCGGCGATCAGGACGATCATGTTGTAGGCACAGGACCACCTGTCGATGACACGGAACTCGATCCAGAACCCGCCACCGGGTGATCGGTTGCGGACACCGCGCTCATCTTGACGCGGTGGAACGTCCCATCACACCCGGGCTGCCGGCGCGTCGCGCTGAGGCAATGGATGTGATGGGTCGACATGGGCGCGGCAGGCAGCGAACCAGTTGCCGATCTGGTAGTAGCTAAGTGCTGCGCTGAAAGCTCTGGGCGATGAGCCGCAACCCGAGCAGGCCGATGACGGCTGCATCATTTCGGGCTCTCTAGGTCTGGCCTGCGAGGTAGATTGAGCGCGAGTGGCTCACCTGGAAGGCTGGGGTGCCCGTGGCATAGCACGACTCTTCCATCACGAAGGGAGTTGATACTCCACATTCACTCCCGTGCCGGCCGTGCTGCCCCCAGGCCATCTAGGGAGGCGGTGATGGCGGTTCGGGAGACGAGAGCCAAGCTGGACCAAAGGCTGATGAAAACATCAGCAGCGCTCCGAGGATTGGTAAGCGTGGCGCGGCTGTAGGCGGTATCCTACGCCCGACGGGCCACCGCATGAGCCGAAGGCGTTGTCGATCCACCGGCCTGTCAGGACCAGCTCCCTGCCCAGAAGCGATTCGAGACCGGGATCTCCTGCGATCTCTGCTTCGCCGCAGCTCTCAGTGCGTAGACCTCTCTTGCCGCCGATTACGCCAGAGAAGCGCGACGACCACGGGACTGAACAGAATGACCTGGAACAGGATGTTCTGCATGTCGAACGGATTGTAGACCTGACGGAGTTGGCTCAAGCCCGTCCAGAAGCTCGTGCTGCTCGCAAACGCCTCGGCCACAACCAAGGCATTCACGACGATGGCCATGCCAAGCCAGAGATTGGCGAACCAAGTGAGCCCTCTATTCATCGAAGGCCACCGGCGCCAGCTGGCAAGGCATGCGGCAAACAACGTCACCGGCCAAGTGGTCGAGCTGTCCGGCAGGGTCTGGATGGGATTGGTCCATACCATCAGTGTCGCCCAAAGCCCCGCCCGTCGCAAGGGACAGGTGCGATACGTCACGGCGGCAAGGATGTCGCAAGGCCGTGCGCTGGTCACCTAAAATGCGCGTCCTGGCAACGGCCCGTCAGGAGGACAGCTCTTCGATGAGGCGCCTTCGCGTCAAACTGCGCATTTTTCCGTGTACATACGTGCTGTATCATGGACCGAAGGTGGAAGGGCTGCCCACGGTCCATCATCAGGTAGGACTTGGTCGGTGCTTCGTTCCATCGTCAGTCGGGAGGCGCAGCATCAATGGCCGAAAGAGCCGAAAACTGCATGAACGAGCAAGTTGGCCGGCCGCTCGTGTCGGTCGAAGTTTATCTCTGGGACCAGGATGTCGTGCGCCTCGAAGCGCTGAGCCGGATCCTGGCCGCCGATACCGAAGCCTCTCAACGACTGCGCACCAGGATCGAGGAGATCCTCGAGGCCGCGCCGTTGCAGGGTTTCGGGGACACTTGAGCCGTTCACTTTACGTCTCGCTGGACCAGCTGTCCGGGTGATGGGGAGAGACGCCCCCAGCACAGCATGATCACGTGCTCGTAGTGGCGAAACGTATCCGCCGAGGACGCAATGGCTGCCTCCGGCAGGGAGGTGGCCCGCGCCTCCTCCTTGCATTCCGTCGAGCTCTGTTCGGTCAGGAGGAGTAGGCTTTGGCCGGCATGAACCTGGCCTCGGGCGCAACGCTCCTGGCCAGCAAGTTCTCATAGACTTCTTCCAACCGACGTGCCGCAACCTCCCAGGTCAACAGCTCAAGGGCCTTGCGCCTTCCAGCCATGCCGTAGGCTCTCGCCTTGACCGGATCGGCCAACAGAGATGCGATGGCCGAAGCGAGCGCAGCGGCATCCCCGGGAGGAACGAGGACGCCCGTCTTGCCATGCTCGACGAGGTCGCACAGTCCGCCATCGGCGGATGCGATGACGGGAAGACCTGCAGCCATCGCCTCCGCGACAGGCATGCCGTAGGCTTCCTTCCAGACCGACGGCTGGATCAGCATGCCGGCGTGCCGGTAGATGTCGTTCAGCGCGTCGTGCGGTTGCGGGCCGAGGAAGCGGATGCGATCGCGAAGCTCAACCGGCACGCCGGCCAGGAGGCGTTCCTTCAGCCGCTCGCCGGGACGAGCCAGCTGGCCCCAGAGTGCCGCCGGGCCGCTGCCATAGAGCCGGGCGACGGCCTCCGCCATCGGCGGCATGCGGCGGCTCATGAAGCGGGCCTGGCTGAGCGGAAGGAAGCCCACCGGGCCCACCAGATCGAGCATCAGCCCCGGATGCGCCGAGGCGAGCCGCACAAAGGCGTCGATGAGCACATGCGGTCCCTTTTCAGGGGAAATCCGCCCGACCATCAGCAACCTGGAGCCGCGAGCACGCTCCGGTTCAGGGCCTCGGGCGAACTTAGTAGGGTCGATCCCATTCCCGATCGCCGTGATCTCGCCGCGATAGCCGGGCACGTGTCGGCGCAGGCTGTCGGCGAGCCACTGGCTGCAGGTCACGACCGCCGCGAACGGATCCAGGCGCCCTGTCGCCTCCTCAGGATCGAGACGAGTCAGCATGTCGTCGTGCAGATGGAGCAAGAGCGGGACGTCCGGCAGCTGGCGGGCCAGCACCGGGCCTGCTTGCGCCCAGCTCATCACGTGAACCAGGTCCGGCTTTACCCGCGCCAGCACCGCTCCCGCATGCTCGAAATAGCGACGGTAGTAGCCGGTGCGCAGCGAGCGTGGCATGGCCCGCGGATCCAGTAGTTCGAGGGCCTTCTCGATCTTGCGGCTACCGGCAGCGACATGATGGATCGGCAATCCATCAATGCTGGTGACCTGACCGAGCGGCTGCCCGTTCAACGCCGGTGCGAGCGCGATGCTGCGGTACCGGCTCGAGAGGGACTGCGTTAACGCAGCCAGCACGATTGCCACCGAGCCTTGCTGCGGCCCTTGCGTCGACAGCCCGTCGCGGGGCTGGCTGATGAAGGCGACACGGACTGCCGCTGCGCTCGCCTTTCCGTCCGGGGTCGCGTCGTGCCGCCTATGAGGAGCAGGCGATGCAGGTAGCCTGGCGATATTCGCAACGCATTTGCGTTTCATCCGATTTTCACCGTCCTGGTGGAGCCGGCTCGTGGGCTGGCTCTGGATGACTCACGGCGTCGTAACTCTTGATCACGGCTCCGTGATCAGAACCTGCGCCCATTCCGCGACCGCGTCAAACGCGGATGAAGCCGCAACGAAGACCTCGCCAATGTTCCGGGGAAGAAGAAGCGGGAAGGGGCTGCAGGACGGCACTACGCGGCGCAGCGCATCAGGCCTTCGGCTCAGGCCGATCCGGGCGCAGGGCCAATGCCATGGCAATCGCGACTGCAGCAATGCCGAGGACCAGAGACCAGCCGATCGCCTCGCCCAGCATGATGGCGCCGGCGGCAGTCGCGGCGATGGCGTTCAGCGTGATGGACATGGCCACGCGTGTCGGCGTGGTGCGGGAGATGGCCTCCGCCCATAGCCAGTAGGCGACGGCGCCACCGAAGATCCCGACATAGGCGAGTGCTGCCACCTGAACCGGACCGAAGGCTGCAAGCGACGTGAACCCGTCCTGGAGCCATGCGAGAGCCAGGAGAACGGGCGTGGCCATGCCCATGCCGATGGCAGTAAATCTCAGAGGCCCTGATCGGCCGATCATGCTTCTCGACCAGATATTGTAGAGGGCCAGGAAGGCCGCGCCCCCGACCATGAGCAGGTCGCCCTTCCACGATCCGGACGGGGCGGACTCGAGGCCGCCTGCCAGAGCTGCCGCCACCCCGGCCAACGCAATGGCGGCAGCCACCGCCTTGCGAGCCGTGAAGCGTTCGGCTCCCATCGCCGCGGCCATGGCCATCGTCAGCAACGGCAACGTCGCGAGCGTGAGGGCGGCCCTCGCCGCGGTCGTGAAGGACAGCGCCAAGTTCAGAATGACCGGGAAGACCACGAAGAACAGCAGGCCAAGTCCGCCTGCCTTCGGCCAGTCGCGCAATGCCGGCCAACGCTCGTTCTTCAGGCAGGCGATGGGAAAGAGGATGCAGAACCCGATCCCGAACCGCATCGCGGCCAGGGTGAACGGATCGGTGTAGACGGCCAGATGGCGGATTGCTGCAATCGCCGTACCACCGACCAAGGCGGATCCGGCGCCCGCTGCCATGCCAAGAAGTTCAGACAAGGGGCTTCCATGCCGGCAGGAGGAGAAGGTTCATGCGAGCCTGGGCGATCGGGACCAGGCGCCGGCCCCCTGAACTGAGCATCCGCCGGCGGCGTCTGCAATGCGTGACGTCGCCATATCCATGACCTGCCCCCCCCAACTCGACCCAGCAGCCAGTCCCGACGCAGCCAGCAAGCCGCTGCGAAACTTGGCAAGACCTAGCCGGTTAAGGCGTCCGCGGCGCGCTGGGTTAGGTTCTGGTAGTCGGCCTGCTTGACGCCGCACACGCTACCCGGGTCCGTTCATCAGGAAGCCGGACGGAGTACCGGACGAACACTTCCCCGACTTCATCGACGATGCGATCGGTGAACAGGACCGTCTGAAGGATCCTCTGACAAGCTGCAGCGCAAGGGAGCTGGGGCGACCGGGAGCTGCGGCTGATGGCGACCGGACCTGCCCGCCTCGGACAGCCCCTGCACACCTTCGACCTTTCAGCCCTCGCCGATCTGCGAGCTGAGCAAACGTTCGGGAGCAGGACCCCACCCGGGGCGTGCCCCGATCTCGCTGATCAGTTCCTGGAGCCTGCGAACACGAAGTCCTTGAAGTACAGGAACTGGGTCTGCGGGGCGCCGTCGGCCGGTCTTCCTCCGGGCGGCCACCGAAGAACGTCCCGATCCACAACGTGTGCGCGAGTCCCCCATAAGGACGGAACTGCACATCATCCTCGCCCCATATCTCGACGCCGTTGACGAAGTAGTGAACCGAGCCGTCATGCTTGTCGGGGCTGTTGCCCTTGGTGACGATCAGGAAGCTGTTCCACGCGCCGCGGCGGACCAACTCACGGCGGAACTGCGGTTGCCAGCGTCCGTAGTGCAACCGCTCCTGCGGGTCGTCCGAATCGATTCGATCGGCTCGACGGTCGGTGCAGGACGGAATCGGCTTCATCGTCCCCTCCTCACTGTCGTAGCGGCCGGTGCCTTGCCAGCGCATCGACCATCCGTGTTCGGCGCTCGCACCCTGGCCATCCGACCACGGCGTGATCGTCCGAAAGCCCTTTTGCAGGCCACCAGCCATCCCCAGGCACTTGAACGGCCGGCCGATCCCGTCGTTCACATTGCGAAAGTCGCTCGGGACGAACATGTCCCAGGCGACAGCCGCCCTGCGATAGCCAGTATCGGTCTCCGCGCCGCCGGTATGACCGACACACAGGACGATCCCAACTCCACCACCCTGCTTATAGTTGCCGTCCCGCTTCGGATACTTGATTGCGAGGGATGGGGGATGGTCGCTGCCCGGCCGCGATATGCCGACATGGGCGTTGTTGCGGCTCTGCCAGGCCTCGATGCCGTACCCCCAGCCCTCCACGCCCGGATGGCGCACGAAGCGCGACAGGATGAGGTCGGCATCGTTCCGCCAGGACCTGCCGACATCTTCCTCGCGAAACGCACTCCGCATCAGGATCGGCAGATCGGCGAGGCTACCGGGAGTGTCGGGACGTGGCGGAGGCGAAGCGAGCTTGACCACACCCTTGATCGTCTTGGTGCTCTTGTTCCCCTTGTCGTCCGTGACGACGAGGGTGGCGTCCTTGGCTCCGCCGGTCCTGTAGGTGAAGGTCGGGTCCTTGTCGCGGCTGGTGTTGCCGTTGCCAAAATTCCACCACCAGGCCGCGACCTTGCCGCGCGACCTGTCCCGGAACCGGACGGTGCAGGGCGCAGCGTCGCGCTCGGCCTCCGCCTCGAAATCCGCAACCAGCAGGTCCGGCTCAGGCGGCGGCTCGACCGGATCCGGCCCTTCAGATCCCGCGACATGTGCCCGGAGCAGGGCCAGCGCTGTCGAGAGACTCTCGACCTGCGACTGCATCGAATCAAGCAAGGCTAAGGCTTCATCCTTCGTTATGGGCTGCTCCTGGTCGGCCAGACAAACATGGCCATCAAGTCGTAAATGCGGTCGTTAGTGAAGGCCAACAGGAGGCTAATGCTCCTGCAAAGTTGGCGAGACAAGAACTGGCCAACCTAAAACCAACTCAGATTGCCACCGAGTAGCCGCCAGTGGACCGTTCACCGCTCCACAGCATGACTTCTCCACTCGTCCGAACCGGCGTTCTGTCATCCATTCTGCAGGATCGTGAATTGCTTCCATGAAGCAGCCCCACGGGCAAGTATGCCTTGGAAAGCATACTTGCCCGTGGGGCGACGACGATATAAATTTCTTGATGAGCTGTGCATAATAATATGTCATTTCCGGAATGTATGCAGAAAAAAGAACAGACTGGAACCGTGCGATGTTTCTGCACCGGAAGAACACTGCCGTATACCTGATGGCCATGATCGCAATGGTCGCGTCCCTCCTGCCGGGTGGCCCCGCGCATGCCGATGCACTGGAAGCGCGGGTGAAACTGCAGCGCAACGCGCCCCGCGGACTTGAGTATGTGCCAACCTCGTCGGCCAGCGCTTCGGCCGGTACGGCGAGATCGCTGCGGGTCGAGCCGGCCATCAAGATCAACCTGGACGGCGATCCGTTCGACAACGTTTACTCCAGCCTGCTCCCACTCGACATGAACGGCAACGGGACGTCGGAATACGTCCACTGGAATGGCCACCGCGTCATGCGGCTCTATGGCCGTGCGGGCAACAAGGTCTGGCAGGTGACCAACAGTACCGGCCGGCGCCAGGACTGGACGCGGTACATGCATCGAGACCAGGCCGTGGTGCTCGACCTGGACAGTGACGGCAAGGAAGACATCCTGCATTGCTGGCAGTCCGGCTCCACCAAGACGCTGGTCGCCCGTGACGGCGCCACCGGGGAAGAGATCCGCTCGATCCTTCTGAGGGACCAGTCAGTGAGCGTCAGCGCGCACTGCCGGATCTCCGTGTACTACAAGCAGTCGGACAGGAAGCCGATCGTTCTGCTGGGCGAGACGCAGGCAGGCGGCAGCGCTGCCTGCGGCGGCAGGAACTATACCGACAACTGGGCCCGGGTGGCGGCGTTCGACACCAGCCTCCGCTTCCTCTGGAACATCAATACCTGCGATGCAGGCCACATGACGGCCGGTGTCGACGCCAACGCGGACGGCTATGCAGAGTATGTGTTCGTCGGAAAGTATGCCATTGACTTCAACGGCAAGATCCGCTGCACCCTGAGCGGCTGGAACGGAAGCGATCATGTCGATGCCATTCGCCTGGCACGCCTTGATCCGTCCAAGTCCGAGTTCCAGGCGGTGGCGGTAGGACGAACGGGCGGCGGCGCGTTCAGGCCGAAGGACTGCGGCCGGCTCTGGTCTGTACCGGTGAAGAACCCGCAGGAGATGGTCATCGCGCAGCTCGACCCGGCGCCGGCAGCGCTCTCGATCACCGTCACCAACCGCAGCGGTCAGTCGGCGCCGGTAGTCACGACAGTCCTCAACGGCCGCGGGCAAAAGGTCCGCACCTATAACAGCGTGATCGAGCCGATGCAGAATGCCCAGCTCGACGGCTACCGCAGGACCGACGAGGTCATCGGCATGTTCGGACAGGTGTTCAACGGGAAGGGAGACATGCTGCTGTCGAGGAACTGGTATTGGAACCTCAAGGGCAGTCGCGTGAAGGAAAGGACGACCGACAACATCTACGACAGATGGGTAGCCTACCCACTCCTTTACGACATGGACAGTGACGGCAAGGAAGAACTGGTGACCTGGGGCCAGAGCCTGATCGTCGAAGGCGAGTTTCGTTGACCCCTCACCTCCGGGCCAGGAGGCGGCGCAGCCAGCCCGCTTCCGGCTCTGGCTTTGGCTCTGGCTCGCGCAGGCGCTCCACTGCACGCCGGTAGAGTTCGATGTCGAGCTGGTTCGCGGCGACGATGGCAGCAATGTCCTCGTCGCTGGAGCCCCATCCACCCAGTGACCGGGACCCGTTGACCTGCGGATAGGACGGCGGATCCTTGATCTCCAGATGGTGGGCCAGCTGGACCAGCAATGGCCCGGGCCGCTCCACCATCCCGAACATCATGTCGCCTTCCAGCAGATGCCTGCTGGCCTGTTCGAGATGCAGCTCGGTCGGTATCACGCGTGAACCCAGGATGCCCGCGAGCTGTGCAACCATGGCGTTGCGTTGGCCGGTGCCCGGCAGCCGCTCCGCATAGAACCGGGCGATCGTCATCCCGGGCTGGTTCAGCCGCCAGTGCGAGTTATGGCTGGGCAGGCCGCGGATGTAGCGGAACAGCGAGAGCACGCGCTGAACGGGATCCCGCAGGAGGATGACGTAGCGGTAAGGTTGATCCTGCAGCTGTTCGTGCACGCCATGGCAGAAATGTCCGCTGACGACCGCCGGCCTGCGCGGATCGCGCCGTGTTTCCAGGGCCGCCCGGACCTCGGCCGCGGTGGTCGCCTGGGCGACACTCCCCTCGCCCATGGCTTGCAGGAACCAGCTGTGGAGGCTGGATCCCGACGCGCGGGGAACATGAATGTGCAGGAGTGCCGGACGCAAGATTCCGCCAGTCTGAGCGATGAGCCGTGGTGAGGGGATCACTTCCCCGCCACGGACGGTGCTCCCGCGGTGCTCGTGGGTCAATCCGAGGCCTCGGGCCCGGACTCCGGGCAGAGCTGGGCCGGTGCCGGGCCTGCGGCATACCCCGTGGGCGGATACTCCGTCCATCTCGGATGTCACTTGCCCGCCGCGTCCAGGCAGGAGGATCAGCAGTCGAACGGCTTGAAGTCGACCCGGCGGTCCAGGGCGTCCGTGGCATCATCCTGGCCGGAGCCGATGATGTTCTCACGCGAGCCGGCGCCCGAGGCCAGGATCTTGCCCTGCAGCGATGGCTCCAGGCCTTCCAGCCGGGCCTTGATCAGTTCCGCCCGCAATTCGGAAAGCCGGTCGTTGAACGCAGCGGAGCCGGTCTTCGTGGTGTGGCCAGTTACCTCCAGGCAAGTGCCGCGCCGCGCCGCGCGCTGTGCGATCGTCTCGAGCCAGATCGGGTAGGGCCCGCTAACGGACGGATCCGGCCAGAATGCGGTCGAGCCCGGCTTGAACAGGAGCTTCACCGCGAGCCGGTCTGTCGAGAGACCATAATCCACGATCTCGCCGAAGGCATCGGCCGCGGCATCCCGGCGGCCGAGCTGCCAGTTGGCCATGTAGACGCCGTTGAGCACCCGCAACTGCTGGCCCGCCGGCGTGAGCAGGGCATTGTTGAACAGCTCCAGCGAATCGCTGAACCGGCCCTCGTCATAGGCGGCGACCGCCTCGCTCACGATCGAGGCGGTGAGGACACCTTCCAGGTACACCGGATTGATCGGGTCGCCCGGCTTGGTCGCCTGGCACGTCTTGATGTAGCCCTCCATGTAGGGATCGAGCCTCCAGGCCGGGCTCTGCGCCAAGTACGGCGTGGGCGTCAGGTCGATGCCTGCGGGCAGCGCGCGCGCGACGCCCTTGCCGACCGTCCTGCCCAGCGCCAAGTCGGCCAGCACCAAGCATACCCGGAACGTCTCCCGCTCGCCAATGGGCTTCAGGTCCTTGTTGAGGCCCGTGAACGTTCCGACCAGCACGAGCGGCTGGCGCTGAATGTTCTCGGGCGTCATCGGCAGGATCTCGAAGTTCGGGAACTTGGCCGCGACGATGTCGGCGATCATCTCGCCCATCGCAACCGACGACCTGCTCATGCCGCCCGTCACCCCGTCGACCAGTGGATCGATGACCACTGGAATGGGCGCACCGGCCGAACGCTCGTCGGGGATCTGCGCCTTGCCGAACAGGGTGGTGGCGGCGTTCTCGACGGCAGTCGGGAACGGTACCGGATCGGGCAGCGGCGGTGGCGGCGGGGTGGCGGGCGGTGCCGCTGGCGCCGCGGACACGGCCGCCGGCGCCGCCGCTTCCGGCGCAGGCGATGCGGAGCGATCCGTCGAAGCACAGCCCGCAAGCGCCGCTATCAGGACGCACGCAGTACCCAGTCGTCTGAACATGCCCGATCTACCCCCCACACTTGTTCTTCAGGATATCCCTGTCTGCACTGCTCAGGCGCTCGCCCAGCGTAAGCTTGGTCAGGATCGAGCTGCAGCGGCGGTCCGGAGCCGCCGACGCCTGGCTGGAAGTAGCCGGCAATGGCCGGCTGACGGCCACCTTGCCGCTGGTCACGGACGGCAAAGGTCGGGCCACTGGAACCGGTGGAGGTGCCTGATCGGACGGTACCGTGGGCGGTTCGATCACCTGGAGGAACGCGATCTCGGCGACGAGGTCGGCGGGGATCTCGTCCTCTCCCAGTGCATCCCACGCAGCCAGATAGTCCTCGACCGGTTCGCTCTCCGGCCGGTCCAGTCCTCTCACCGGTTCGGACGCGGTCGTGACGAGTACCAGCCTTGGCCCCGGCAGCCCTCCCGGCGCACCGGTCTTCCCGCCACGCCAGTGGACGACCCTGCCCTCGCGATCGAACACGTCGATCTGCATCCAGCCGTTGCCCCGCACCATCTCTGCCGGCGGCTCGATCGAGAGCGGCATATCGGCCGACGCGGGAACGGAGGCATCGACCGCCCGCACTGCCAGCGGTACCTGCCGCTCGCGGTTGGCCACGATCCATTCGCCCATCTGCTGGACGACCGGGCACTGCCAGGATTCCAGCGGCTCGATCTCGGGCGTGAGATCCATCACGCCGTCGATCAGACGGATCTTGCGGACGGCCCGGATGAAATCGTCGTCCTTGCGGGCTTGGCCCCTGAGCGTGAACCGGCCCTCCTCGCCCTGCAGTTCGAGCAGGGCACAATCGAGGTCGACCAAGGCGGTCTCGATCGCCTCACGTGGCATGGGCGGCCCTGGATCCGGCACCTCGTCCTCCGGTGGCGGCAGAGCCGCCACCGCGGCAGGCGGCTCTGCCGCCGCGTCGGCCGGGGCGACGGAGGATCCATCCTGCAGGGGCTGCTGAGAACTGCTGGTCAGCGCCTGGATCCTGAGCTGTGCCAGGGCCGTGAACGTACCTTGCGGAAAACTACGCAGATAGGCCTCGAAAGCCGCGACGTCGTTCGACTTCTCGATCGACTGCCAGAAGGCCAGTTCCAGCTGGTTCGACGTCCGCGTGGCGGTAACCGGCTCTTCAACCGGCGGAGGAACGAGGTAGATCGGATCTCCGCCGAGCGAGCCATAGACATGCGGCCGCTGCACGTTGCCCGTCGACTGCAGCACCTCATCGCGCACCTTGCGGAACAGGAACTGGATCTCGAGACCCGGTTGAGGCAGCAGCTTCAGGAGCGCCTCCGCATAGGGGCTGTGCTTGCTGTCGCCGTCGCTGGCCACCTCCCCGTCCCGCGCCGCATAAGCGACCAGCATGTCCCCGACAGGCTCGACCTCGGCCAAGCCCCGGCCGACGGCACGAGAGCCGGCGCGCCGCACCATGCGCGACGCGAACGGGTTGTTGCGGCAGGCATCGAGGATGACCAGCCGCAGCCGCCTGGCTTGGTCCACCGCACGTAGCACCAGACCCAGCGGCACGGCCTCGAACTCGACATCGTCATCGGTGGCGAGCGTAGCGTCGGTCGGGATCAGGAAGTTCTGGCCGTCCAGCTCAATGCCATGGCCGGCATAGTAGACGACCGCCACGTCGGAGCGACGGGATTCGCGCGTGAAGGCCTGCAGCGCGTCCAAAAAGGCGATCTTGCCGACATCCAGCCGGGTTTCCACCACGTCGAAGCCGATCCTGCGGAAGGTGTCGGCCATCGCCTGCGCATCGTTACGCGGGTTCGCGAGCAGCCCGGCATGTTCATAGGATGAGTTGCCGATGACCAGCGCCACCTTGCGCAGATCTTGCGCCTGCGCCCACGAATGGCCCGCAAGCATCAGCAAGATCAGGCACCAGCCGGTGACCAGACAGGACGTGAAGCGTCGGAGGGCCCAGCCTGTCATCGTCGTTCTGTATTGGCATCCGCGTGTGAGGGTTACAGGGCATCATGCCGTCTTGCGACGCCGGCGACAACCTCGTTCACATGATGGTCCGGGAGGTCAGGATTCCCCGCCCTGCACTTCCATCAGGATGATGTCATCCAGCAAGTCGTGCAGCTGGTCCATGTGCCCGTCGCCGCGCGGACGCGGCGACGGGTCGCTCGTCATTACCACCGTCAGACCCAGGCTCGGCACCACGAACACCATCTGGCCGCCATATCCCCAGGCGAAATGCGCCATATGCCCTCCGGCCGGTCTGGAGAACCAGCCATAGCCGTAATCGTCCCCGGTCCAGGCCGACACGGCCCGCTTGCGCCACGTTTCGGCCACCCAACCCTCAGGCAGCACCCGGCGGCCAGCCACCATCCCGTCATTGCGGTAGAGTTCCCCGAAGGCGAGCAGGGCGCGTGGCGACATCAGCATGTCGTTGCCGCCGAAATAGATGCCTTGCGGATCGCGCGGCCAGGCTGGAATGGTGATGCCCAACGGTTCGCCCAGCCATTCCCGCGCAAGCGCCAGCGTGCTGCGCCCGGAAGCCTTGGTGAGCACCGCAGACAGGAGATGAGACGTGCCGGTCGAGTAGATCATGCGCCCGCCCGGGACCGAGTCGAAGGGCCGCCCCAGCACATACCGGACCCAGTTCCGGCTGAGCACCCATGCGCCGTAGTTGCGACCGGAGGTCGAACTCAATCCCGCCTGCATCGAGAGCAGGTGGCCGACGGTGATCCGCCCGACCATCGGATCGGCATCTTCCGGCACATCATCGCCCAGAAGCGAGATGATGGGCTGGTCCGTCCCTTCGAGCATGCCCCGTTCGATTGCGATCCCCGCCAGCGCCGACAGGACCGATTTGGACGCGGACTTGATGTTGACGGGGCGATCCAGCGACGCCCCCCGCAGCCGCCGCTCGACCACGACCTGGCCGTCCTTCGCCACGATCAGCGCATGCAGCCTGGTAATTCCCGCCGCCTGCCGGATGACCGCATCACGGTCCACCGTCGCCACCGTCGCGGCACGGGGCGCCGGTGGCGGCAGCTGGACCAGGGACAGGACCAATGCCAGAGCGACCGAGCGAACGAGCATGATCATCGGGAGATTGTCTGCCTGCGCTGCTGCACCTTCCCGGTGAAATGCCCCCCTGAACCGGCAGGTCAATGCCATGGCCGCCGCCTAGCCCCACCTTGGCGGAGCTGCAGCTCGCTGATTCGTTGCCGTGTCCTGTTCGGCTGGTGGAGCAGGGGCGATGGCGGCGGTGGATTGGCGGGAGGAGTTGGAGAGCTGGCTCGAGCCGTTCCTGGCGGGGA
>NZ_DATAGQ010000109.1:0-4387 GCF_036263595.1 Geminicoccus sp.
GGCCGCAAGACGGTGGTGACCGACACCGGCAAACTGGACCTGGAGGTACCACGGGACCGCCAAGCGAGCTTCGACCCGCAGCTGATCGCCAAGTACCAGCGGCGCTTCCCGGGCTTCGACGACAAGATCGTCTCGATGTACGCCCGTGGCATGAGCACCCGGGAGATCACCGGCCACCTGCGCGACCTCTACGGCATCGACGTCTCTCCGGACCTGATCAGCGCGGTGACCGATGCGGTGCTGGACGAGATCGGCGCCTGGCAGGCTCGGCCGCTGGAGCCGGTCTATCCGCTGGTATTCTTCGACGCGCTGCGGGTGAAGATCCACGACGAGGGCCTGGTACGCAACAAGGCGGTGCATATCGCTTTGGGCGTACGTGCCGACGGCGCCAAGGAGATCCTGGGCCTGTGGCTGGAGCAGAATGAGGGCGCCAAGTTCTGGCTGCGGGTCATGAACGAACTCAGAAACCGCGGCGTCGAGGACGTGCTGATCGCGGTGGTCGACGGCCTCAAAGGCTTCCCCGAGGCAATCCTGGCCGTGTTCCCGGAGGCGACCATCCAGACCTGCGTGGTCCACCTGCTCCGCCACAGCCTGGACTTCGTGTCGTACAAGGACCGCAAGGCCGTGGCGGCGGCCCTAAAGGACATCTACCGGGCAGTCGACGCTGCGACCGGCGAGGCTGCCCTCAACGCGTTCGATGAAGGGCCCTGGGGGCGCCGCTATCCAGCGATCGGCCAGAGCTGGCGGAGGGCGTGGACGGAGGTAGTGCCGTTCTATGCCTTTCCCAGTGACGTCCGCCGGATCTTGTACACCACGAACGCCATCGAGGCCTTGAACGCCAAGCTGCGGCGGGCGGTCCGGGATTGTCCGCAATTCCGTGTGCGGGCCATGAAGATGGGAAAGAAGGATCCCTGCCATGGCACGACGCAAGGCACCGATCATCGCGGACGAACTCCTGGACCAGCTCCTGGCTGGTCGCGACCCGCAGTCCGCCCTGGGCAAGGACGGGCTCGTTGACGAGTTGCGTCGCTGGACCCGGGGCGGCCGAGGGGTGCCGCTCCTCGCGGCCACCTCCTCCTGCGCCGCCTCGGCGGCGGCCGCAGTCCGCTCAAGGTCCTCGAGGCCAAGCTGCAGCTGGTCGAGATCGAGCTTCTCCGAACGCCGGCCGAACTGCCCACGTTGCAGTTGACGGATCAAGAGCCGCAGCTTCTCGACCTCGGCTTGGGCCGCGTCGCGCTCGGTCAGAATAGTATCGTGCTCGGCCCGCAGCGATGCCAGCGAGGCATTCTGACGAGTGACGACTTCCGCCATCTGCCGCAAGTGCTGAAGCAGCCGATCGGGATCTCGCGGAAGGTCATCCGGCACCAGCGTCATGGTGCCATTCTATTGGTCACGAGCCGCAAGACCAGCCTTTCCGCTCAGCAGGCCGTGCTCGGGCGAGGGGTCGCGTGGGGCTGCAGCCGGTGCCACGGCAAGCCCTCGAGCAGCGTCGCCAGCTGCGCGGCGCTCAAGCGCACCACGCCGTCCGCCGGCGAAGGCCAGCAGAACCGCCCGGCCTCCAGCCTCTTGCTATAGAGACACAGGCCGGTCCCGTCGTAGACCAGGATCTTGACCCGGTCGGCGCGCCTGGGGCGGAAGATGAACACCTCGCCCGCGAACGGGTCGGCCCGCAGGGCCTGCTGCACCAGGGCGGCCAGGCCGTCCATGCCCTTGCGGAAGTCGACCGGCCGGGTCGCGAGCAGGATGCGCACCCCGGGCGGGACCGCGATCATGCCAGGAGGCCCCGCACCACCTCGAGCACCCGGCGCAGTGCTGCGGCGTCGACATCCGCGCCGACCCGGATGACAGCCGGGCCGAGCACGATCTCCATCCGGCCCGCAGGCTCAGCCGGGGCAGAGCTGTCCTCCGCCAGCAGCACCGGCACGAACCCCGGCCCGCCGTCGATCGCTTCGGCCGATGATGCGCGCCGTTGCAGCTGCTGGCGCCAAGCGAAGAGCTGGCTGGCGTGCAATCCGTAGCGCCGCGCCACCGCCGAGGCGGTCGTGGCCGGGTCGAGGCTCTCGGCCACGATCCGGGCCTTGTCCCGGTCCGACCAGCGGCGGCGTCGGCCGACGCCGGTGATCACCTCCACCCGGCGGAAGCTGTCGGCCTTCGTACTGGTCGTACTACTATCAGTACGCATAGGAGTAGGACCCATCCCCATCGCTCGGGTCCCACATCCTCGACCTTGTCAGCCGACCCGCAAGTTGGGCTTCAGACAGCGTTTACGGTAGAGCGTGTGAGCCACAGCCTTCTTCCAGATCCGGGCAGTCTCCCGCCCGTACTTGGTCTCGATCTGTGCCTACGAGAAAATGGGGTCAGGTCTTGCATTCCCGCATCGTCCAACCGCCGGACCTTCCGCCCGCTTCAGTTCCGCATGATACCTTCCCGTAGCTCGGGAAGGTCTTGCTCGTAGTCGATCTGCCGGCATGGCGAGAAAGCGGTCGGAATCCTCGCCTGTTTCCCGCAGGAGCGGCTCGGTAGCGGGGTCATCAACTGCTCCCCAAAAATCTCTTCAGGCCCCTATCCCAATAGGGTTGCCGCCCAAATCGCTCGGTGAGCCAGTCGATGAAGACCCTCACCTTCGGCGCCAGCTCGCGCGAGCTCGGGTAGAGTGCCCAAAGGGTCTGTGTCGAGACGAGGGTGTAGCCGGGGAGAGCTGGTACGAGGACACCGGATCGAAGCTCGTCCGCGGCGCACCAGGTCGCCATCAGGGCGATTCCCAGCCCCGCGCAGGCCGCGTCGCGCACGGCAGCACCGTCGTTGATCCGAAGCTGCGGCGTGACACGCCGCTCGATCAGCTCCCCTCCCTTCCCCCGAAACGTCCAGAGGTCGAGCGTACCGACGACGAGGCAGGCATGGTCGGCGAGGTCGTCCGGCGTGCCCGGCTGCCCGCGCCGCTCGATATACGCGGGCGACGCGACCAGCACCCGTCGATCTGGAGCGAGCCGCCGCGCGACGAAGGTCGAATCGCTGAGCTCGGCATAGCGAACCGCCACATCGAAGGCGCCTTCGACGAGATCGACCATGCTGTCGGAGATGCGCAGGTCCAAGGCCAGATCGGGATAACGGCCGCAGAAGTCGGGCAGACCCGGCACGATATGCATGCGCGCGAACGACGCCGGAGCCGCCACCCGCAAGGTGCCGCGCGGCGCGGCTTGTTCCCGCCCGAGCGCCGCGCGGGCGCCTTCCGCTGCGAGCACGACATTCTCCGCATGCGGCAGGAAGGCGAGGCCATCCTCGGTCAAGGTCGCCTGCCGCGTCGTTCGGTGCAGAAGCCTGGCCCCGAGCTTTCTCTCGAGCGCCACCAGTCTGGCGCTTGCACCCGCCGGGGTGAGGCCCAGGTCGCGGGCAGCAGAGCTGATGCTCCGAAGCCGGGCGATGCGCACGAACAGCTGCAGGTCGTCGATGTTCATCGCATGCTTTCAACGGTTCTTTGAAACTGATCCTAGAGCCGACCCGCTACCACCGGCAATCATGAGGAGTCAGTTAGGTACGCAGACGGGCAGCGTGCCGGGTCTGCCGATCAGCCGGCCCCGGCTTCGGGCAAGTCACCCTGGGCCATCGCGCCCGCCCATGCCGCTGGAACCCGAAAGGAGATCTGTATGACCAGGACCATGAAGGCAGTCGTGCTCACCCGCTTCGGAGGGCCGGATGCGTTCGAGCTGCGCGAGGTGCCGGTGCCGGAGGTCGGCCCACGCCAGGTGCGGGTGCGGGTGCACGCCACGGCCGTCAATCCGCTCGATTACCAGATCCGCCGCGGCGACTACACGGACTACGTGCCGCTGCCCGCCATTATCGGCCATGACATCTCCGGTGTCGTCGAGGAGGCCGGATCCGAGGTCGACGAGTTCGCCGCGGGCGACGAGGTCTACTACACGCCAAGGATCTTCGGTGGCGCCGGCTCGTACGCCGAGCAGCATGTCGCCGACGTCGAGCTCGTCGGCCGCAAGCCCCGGAATCTCACCCACCTCGAGGCCGCGAGCCTGACGCTCGTCGGCGGCACGGTCTGGGAGGCGTTCGTCCAACGCGCGCAATTGAGCGTCGGCGAGACGATCCTCATCCACGGCGGGGCCGGCGGTGTGGGTACGATCGCGGTCCAGGTCGCCAAGGCGATCGGCGCACGGGTGATCACGACGGCGCGCGCCGGCGACCACGACTTCGTGCGATCGCTCGGGGCCGACGACGCGATCGACTTCACCGCCGAGGACTACGTGGAAGGTGTCGCCCGGCTGACTGGGGGAGAAGGCGTCAACGTCGTCTTCGACACCATTGGCGGCGACACGCTCACCAGGAGTCCCCTGACGCTCGCTGCCTTCGGGCGTGTCGTCAGCCTCGTCGACATCGC